>WRLW01000174.1 GCA_009777435.1 Oscillospiraceae bacterium
CTGCCCGTCGGCGCGAAGCGCATGACGGCGCGGGGCGGGGCGGCGTCCGCAGTCAACCGCCGCGCCCCGGCCTTCGAGGAGGAGCCGGGCCTGTCGCGCACGGAGCCCGCCGACGATCTGCCGCCCCCATATACAGCCCCGCCGACGGCGGCGGCGCCCATAAACGACGAGCCTCCGCCGCCCGATACCGGGCCGCCGGTCATCGAGGTGACGCTGACCGCCGGTACGGGTTCAAACTTCTTAAAATCAGGCGACGTGGTGATACGAAACGAGACCAATATCAAGGTCGATATGGATCGCGTTATGTCGCGAAAGCTCGACATCACGCTGCCCAAGGGCAAGCCGCAGATACTGATAGTCCACACGCACGCGCACGAGGCGTTTAATACATACGGCGGCGAGGAGGCCGTGACCGTTGTGGATCTGGGCGCCCGACTGGCCGAATTTCTCACCGCCCAAGGCTTTGAGGTCATACACGACGCCACGCGCTATGACCTGCCCGACTTCAACAAGGCGTACAGCAGCGCGCTGGCGGGCATCACAAAGACATTGAAGGAGCATCCGGGCATACAGGTGGTGCTTGATATACACCGCGACGCCATCCAGCCGGCGGGAGACGTCGCGCGCAAGCCGGTTGCCACGGTAGACGGCGAGAAGGCCGCGCAGATGATGTTTGTGGTGGGCACAAACAATTCGGGGCTGCCTCACGACAACTGGCCGCAAAACCTGTGTCTGGCCGTCAGCCTCCAGAAGCTTCTGGCGGCCGGCACGCCCGACCTTATGCGCCCCATCAACCTGCGCCGCGAGCGCTTTAATCAGCACGCCACGCGCGGCTCGCTTATACTTGAGGTCGGGTCGTACGGCAACGACGGCGCCGAGGCGATGCTCGCCATAGACCTGTTCGCGGCGAAGGCCGCGGAGCTGTTCGCGTCTCTGCTGAAATGACGGCGCGCCCGTTTGACACACATCCCCGCGTATGGTAGAATATGCGCGGCGCGGGCGTTAGTTAACGGCATTTTTGCCGGACGCCCGGGAAAGGCGGGGCGCTTTATTGTTTGACGACCTTCTGGCATCTCTGTGGGGCAGGATAATAACGGTCATGGCGGTGTCCGCCGTACCTGTTGTAGAGCTGCGCGGCTCAATACCGCTTGGGCTTCACACCTTCGGTCTGGGCTGGCCCGCCGTTTACGCGGCGGCGGTGGCCGGCAACATGCTGCCCGTACCGTTCATACTGCTGTTCATGCGGCGCGTGTTTAAGTGGCTTATGACCTTCAAACGTTTGGCGCCGCTGGTCAGGCGTCTTGAAAAGCGCGCGCACCTCAAAGGGCGCGTTATGAAAAAATACGCCAAGTGGGGGCTGCTGATACTGGTCGCCATACCGCTGCCCGGCACGGGCGCGTGGACGGGCGCGCTGGCGGCGGCGGCGCTGGACATGCGTATAAAAACGGCTTTCCCGGCCATCATGGCCGGCGTTATGATCGCCGGCGCCATCGTCACGCTGGTCTCCCTCGGCGTGATACATGTGTTTTCATAAGCAACGAAGGAAAGTCTAATTATGTGCGCGATCAAAAGACACAGCCTGAATAAAGAATCCCGGCGGGCGCTTTTAAGATATTGACGGTTAGCTTTCGGAGCGTATGGTTTCAACGATATTCCCGCCGCGAAGCCGCGAGGCGGCGTAACGCATGGTGACCCATGTTATAATAAATACCCCAAGCATACATTGCAGCATTGGAAACCACGGCAATGTGTAAACGGTTTGGGCGGGCGACACCGTACCGATATAGACTAAATACGACCCTGCCACACCGAGCGGAACACCTATAACAAGGGATTTCATAGAACACAATACACTTTCAAGATTCAGCATACGCGAAAGTCCCTCCGATGTCATGCCGACGCTTCGCAAGACCGCGAACTCGCGGGCGCGCGACCGCACATTCGCGGCTATTGTGCTGATCACGTTGGTAAGCCCGATAAGCGTCAGCATACCCACAAAGCCGTAGACAAAAACCATAATAAGCCTTGGGACGCCCCGCATGGCCTCAATCTGCGCCTCAATGTCCGCGACGCTTGTATTAGCCAACGCTTCATTCCCGCCATAGGCGATGCCCTCAAGCAATTCAAAAGCATACTCGATAAACCCGTCTTTATCGGAGGGCGTCGCGAACCAAAAATATTCGGTCACGTCAAACTCCGGGACGATCACGATAACTTCTCCTCTGCTGGCAAAGTTAATCTCACCCGGTATTTCGGTTATAACAAGCTCGCCGTGGAGCGGCAGGTCGAACGCGGTGTCGTCATGCCGTCCCGTTATCCGCAGTGTTTGATTGCCGAAAATATACGGAGCGAAAACCTCACGGCCGCCTTGCTGATAATGCGTGTAACGGTTGACAAGTATATTCGAGCCGATGGGAACGCCCGCAATTTCGCACAGCTCGGCGTAGCTCGCCGCGTCGGCGACGGCAAACGCAATGGCAAGCTGGAACTCGTCGTCAAAAAGGTCGCCGTTAATGTCAAGCATCTTCGGGCTCATCATCTCTCGCGGTATGATTGCCGCATACGAACTATATTCGAGACCCGCGCCGTACACAGGCGTATCCCCGAAACCGCGCAGCCGCTCGGTTATGCTGCTCCCTTGCTCACTGTCAATCGTGGCAAATTCCCGCGTAATGCCGTCGCTGCCGTGATTTGTCAGCACGCTTGTGATAAACTGCATGGCGACCGTCGCGTCTATGTCGGGGTAAAAAGTGTCGGTCATGGTTCGCATTTGCGCCCCGAACGAGCCAACGGTGATTAACAGCGTTATGCTGACCGTGAGCGATACGACCGTCGCGCGGAAATTGCGTTTGCTTCGCTTCAATGATTTTGACGCGAGCGCGCCCTCGAAGCCGAATATTTTATGGACAAGCCGATTTGCGCGGGCTTGCTTTGCTTTGATTTTAACTTCGCCCGCGCCGCGTATGGCGTCAATGGCGGCGATTTTCGCCGCTTTGCGGGCCGGAAGCCACGCCGAGAGCAATACTGTAAAAAACGCCGTGATCACCGAAAGCATTATGGCCTGCCAAGCGAACACAAAGGATAAAATCAGCGGGCTTCCCGGATTAAGGCTGTTAAGCCCCGCAAGCAAATAATTTACGATTTCCACGCCCGCGAAATTAACGAGCAGCCCCAACGCTATACCAAGGGGTATACCGATTGCGCACAGATAGAGCGCCTCATACATAATAATCCCGGCAATCTGCTTTTGGGTCGCCCCGGCGCTTTTCAGCATACCGAACTGAGCGACGCGCTCACCGGCGCTTACCCTGAAAGCGTTGGATACGACGATCACCGACGCGGCGATTATAATCGAAACAAACACCGCCGCCATAACATACAGCGTTTGGTTGTACATATTCGTGTAAAAATCGTTGCCGCCCATTAGTTCTGTAACCGTGGCCGCGCCGCTCGCCGCGAAGCCGAATACGGCGGTTATCATGGCCGCGGACAGCACTATTCCGGCAAGCGTCCAAACAGAGCGGTTACGGTTGATTTTTAGCTGGCTGTACGCCAGCTTTTGTGTAAGCTTCATTTGCAAAGTCCCTCCCTCATCCTATACCGCGTATGGTTTCGATAATACTCCCGCCGCGAAGCCGCGACGCGGCATAACGCATTGTGACCCACGTTATGACCAATACGCCCAACACACATTGAAGCGCCGCGGCCCACGGGAACTCATAAGCAAAGTCTATGGACAGCACAACGGAGCGATAGGTTAAATAAGACGCCG
>WRLW01000175.1 GCA_009777435.1 Oscillospiraceae bacterium
CCCGGTAAACCCCGAAGCGTCGCCGTTTTCAAAGCCGATGGCCGGCATGGTCTCCGCCGCAAACGCGGGCATGACCGGTACGAGCGCCAGCAACACGGCCAGCGTCAGCGCGAGGGCCAATATACGTTTTTTCATGGCCGGTTCTCCTTCATCGCTTTTTGCATCTCGCGTACCGAATCGCGTTTGGCCGCGTCCTCACGCTTGTCATGCAGCTTTTTACCTCTGCACAGGCCAACGGATACCTTTATCAAGCGCCCTTTACTATACACCGATAACGGTATAAGTGTCAAGCCCTTTTGCTTTACCTGACCGTAAAGCCGCCTGATTTCGTTTTTGTGCATCAGCAGCCGCCGCGGGCGTACGGGGTCTTTGTTAAACACGCCGCCTTTTTCATAAGGCGAAATGTGCATCTGCTTAACAAAAAGCTCGCCGCCGTCAATGGCGCAGTATGCCTCTTTCAAATTGACGGCGCCCGCGCGGATTGATTTAACCTCCGTGCCCGCCAAAGCGATGCCGCACTCAAAGGCTTCCAGCACGATATACTCATGCCGCGCCTGACGGTTTTGTATGCTGATGCCGCCGTTTGACATATTTTCAATCCTTTAACGTGATATTGGCAATATTCGACAGGCTCTCGGCCAGCTTGCCGCGCAGCGCGGTCAGTTCCTCAAGACGCGCGCGCTCAGCCTCGACGACCTGAACGGGCGCCTTGCCGGTAAAGCCCGGATTGTTTAATTTAAGGGAAAGCTTTTCAAAATCCGCCGTCGCCGAAGCCAGCTCTTTTTCAAGGCGCGCCCGCTCGGCGGCCAAGTCTATCAGCTCCGCGAGCGGCAAGAATATCCGAGCGGCCGGCGTCACTATACATACCAAACCGCCGCTGTTGTCCGGCGCGGAACGGGTAACGGTCACGTCCGAAGCCCCGGCAAGCTTGGCTATATACGCCTTGCCGTTTTCAAAGGCGCCGGCGCTGTCCGTCACTATGGTCATGTGCGCCTTTTTGGACGGCGGAACACGCATCTCGGCGCGCCGCGCGCGCACGGCCCTTATGGCGTCCATGACGCGTTCCATATCCGCCGACTCGCGCTCAAAGACGTAATCCGTGTTGATGCCGGGCCACGACGCCGTCATCAGGGCCGCGCCGTCGTGCGGCAGGTAGCGCCATATTTCCTCGGTTATATAGGGCATGAACGGATGCAGCAGCGCCAGCGACTGTGATAAGGTATGACACAGGGTTTTCCGCGCGGTCAGAGACGTCCCGCCGCCGGACGACAGGCGCGGCTTAATCAGCTCGATATACCAGTCGCAAAGCTCTCCCCAAACAAAGTCATACAGCTTCCCGGCGGCCACGCCAAGCTCATATCGCTCGATATTGTCGGTGACCTCGCGCGTCACATGCGACAGCCGCGTGAGTATCCATTTATCCTCAAACGCCAACTCGGACGGCGCGGGCAGCGTGTCGTCGCCCTCGCCCGCGTACATCAAGGCGAAGCGCGACGCGTTCCACAGCTTGTTGCAGAAATTACGCATGGTTTCACAGCGTTCGGGGAAGTAACGGGTATCGTTGCCCAAGCTCACGCCGGTAGTCACGCTCATGCGAAGGGCGTCGGCGCCGTACTCGTTGATAACGTCTACAGGGTCAACGTTGTTACCGGATGATTTCGACATTTTGCGGCCCATGTTGTCGCGAACCATGCCGTGAACCACGACGGTATGGAACGGCGGCTTCCCCAAATACCCGATACCTGAGAATATCATGCGGGCAATCCAAAGAAAGATAATCTCATAGCCGGTCACCATGACCGAGTTGGGATAAAAACGCCTGAGTGCGGGCGTATCCTCAGGCCAGCCGAGTGTGGAAAACGGCCACAGCGCCGACGAGAACCAAGTGTCGAGTACGCCGTCCTCCTGCGTCAGCCTTTCCGAGCCGCACTTACACGCCGCCGGATCCTCGCGCGCCACAATGACCTCGCCGCAGTCCTCGCATGTAAAGGCGGGTATCCTGTGCCCCCACCATAGCTGGCGCGAAATACACCAGTCGCGGATATTCTCCATCCAATTAAGATATATCTTGGAAAAGCGCTCGGGCACGAATTTAACCTGCCCGTTCTTTACGCACTCGATGGCGGGGGAGGCCAGCTCCTTCATGCTGACAAACCATTGCTCGGAGGATATAGGCTCGCAGACGGTTTTGCACCGTTCGCAATGCCCGACATTATGGATGTGCTTCTCGGTCTTTGCCAGCAGTCCTATCCCGGTCAAATCCTCCACAATCCGCTTGCGCGCGTCCTCACGTGTAAAGCCATTATACTTGCCGCCGTTTTCGTTAACGCGGGCGCTTTCGTTCAGCACAAGGATATGCGGCAGATTATGGCGCGCCGCCACCTCGAAGTCGTTGGGGTCGTGGCACGGAGTGATCTTAACGCAGCCCGTGCCGAATTCGCGCTCGACATACTCGTCGGCCACTATGGGTATCTCCCTGTCCATCAGCGGCAGAATAACGGTCTTGCCTATCAGATGGGCATAGCGCGCGTCGTCCGGGTGTACGGCTACGGCGGTGTCTCCGAGCATGGTTTCCGGGCGTGTGGTGGCGACGGTCAGAAATTCATCCGAATCTTTAATCGGGTATTTTATATGCCACAGGCAGCCTTCGGACTCCTCATGCTCAACTTCTATATCCGACAGGGCGGTTGTGCATTGCGGGCACCAATTGATTATCCTGCTTCCCTTGTATATCAGCCCCTGCTCGTACAGTCGCACGAACACCTCGCGGACGGCCGTATTGCAGCCCTCGTCCATGGTAAAGCGTTCCCGCTCCCAGTCGCACGACGAACCGAGCAGCTTGCATTGCTCGATAATACGGTCGCCGTATTTGTTCTTCCAAGCCCAAGCGTGTTCAAGAAATTTTTCGCGCCCGATATCCCGGCCCGTGAGGCCATGCTCCTTGCGCAGCATCTCCTCGACCTTCATCTGCGTGGAGATACTGGCGTGGTCAACACCCGGCATCCACAAGGTATTGTAGCCCTGCATACGCTTGAAACGTATTAAAATATCAATAATCGTGTGCTGGAAAGCGTGCCCGTAATGCAGCTGCCCGGTAACGTTGGGCGGCGGCAGAGAGATGGAGAAGGTCTCACGCTCGTCGTTTTCGTCGGCGTGAAACCAGCCGCCCTCCATCCACATCTTGTAAATTTTCGGCTCCACGGCTTTAGGGTCATAGGTCTTTGGCAGTTCTCCAGGCATTGACAATAACAATCCTTCCTAATCCTGTACGTCGGGCATCAATAAGAAACTAAGGCTCTTTTCTTCTGCCGGCGACAGCTTCAATACGTCTGTAAAGCTCGGCGGCTTGCATGAGAACCGGCGATTTTTTATCATACTCCGGTATGACGGGAGGGGAATCGGGAACCGTTTCGGCAAGAAACCGCGCGATATCGGCGGCGTTGTCGAAGTTGCGGAAATAGCGCTGCTTTTCGGCGATGCGGTTCAGTCCCTCGGCGTTGTTTTCGATCAGGCCGTTTATGAGGGGCAGCAGCCTCGACTTGCTCCGGCACGTTATGCCCAAGCCGCGCATCTGCGCGAACTCCGGGTTGCGGGCTTCCTGACCGGGCAGTGAACCGGTAATGATCATCGGGACGTTGCACGTCACGGCCTCCATCATGCTGTTGGGGCTGCCGCGCAGGAAGGCGAGGTCGGCTTCGAGCATATAATTTTGCACGTCGTCGCAAAAGCCAAGGATCC
>WRLW01000176.1 GCA_009777435.1 Oscillospiraceae bacterium
GGCCGCGATGTCAAGCATTGCCTGCGCGACATCCGTGCCTCCGGGGCCGTTCCAGTCGCAGTAATTGGTCAGGCCGTCGTCGTTACGGCCCACGTTCAGACCGGCGCCCTTGAAGAAGGAGTAGTTGTACCAGCCGCCGTCTAACTGCATGGTGATCCTCTTGCCCGCGGCCGCCGCGACCTCCATCATCCTGTCAAAGCTCTGCACGTCGTCGGCCGAAAACACCGAGGCGTCATAGAACATGAAATAGCCGTTGTCGGCGGTCATCGGATAAGCGTAAAGCTTTCCGTCCACCGTGGCGGCCTCTACGGCGCTGGAGTTATTCGCGGCTATAACATTTGCTGTGTTTATAACAATCTCCTGAAGCGCGCCCGCGTCAACGAGCTGGTAAATCTGGTCGTTCGCGAAGGCGAACACGTCGGCCGCCGCCGTGATGTCGTTCAGCACCGTGTCCTTAGCGATGGACTCGGACATGACGCCAACCTCTACGGTCAGGTTAACCCTGTCCCTGTTGGCCGCGATGAACTCGTCGATCATGCTGCGGAGCATGTTCTGATCCTCTTCTCCGCCCCAGACCGTCAGCGACACGTCCTCTATCAGGTCGCCCGTTCCGCCCGCCGGCGGGTTCTCGGCTTGGGCGCCGCCGCCGCTGGGAGGAGGCGTGGCGCTGCCGCCGCCGTCGCCGTCGCCGCCGCAGGCAGCCAGCGACAGGCAAAGCAGTGCCGCCAGTAGGATGGTTACGCTTTTCTTCATGATCTTTTCCTCCTAAAAATAAATAAATTTAATCCGCCGCTCAACGCGCGCCCACGCTTGCGAGATACGCTTCCCTCATCTCCGCCGCCTTTTCTTCCGGCGACGTAGGATTACAAAACGCACCCGCGCCCGTTTCGCTCGAAGCAAAAAACTGCTGCTTGTCGCGCGCCCTGAGCGGCGGAAAAAATTCCACATGGAATTGGAACACGCCCGTGAAATCGCCGGAATTGACCGGCGCGTTGTGCATACACATCATATATGGAAACGGGAACCCGAACAGCCCGTCGTACATCCTCGCGCAGTCGCGCAGCGTAACGCCCAGCGCGCCCAGCTCGGCGTCCGTCATTTCCGATATGTCGGCGACGGGGCGGTTGGCCGTGACGTGGACGCCATACGCTATCCGCGAGTAAAACGGCACATAGACCGTGAAATGCTCGCCCCGCGCGATGATACGCGTTCCCACGCGCTTTTCCTCGTCAAGCAGGCTGAGAAACAAATTCCCGCCCTTCACGATGTGGTACTCCCGCGCCGACAGCACCTCGCGCTCAAGCTTGGGCGGCAAATACGGATAAGCGTATACCTGCCCGTGCGGGTGCGGCATGGTCACACCCACCTGCTCCCCGCGGTTCTCAAAGATGAATACATACTTCACCCTTTCGTCCGCCGACAGCTCCACAAAACACTCGCGCCACATATTCGCGAGCTTTTTTATATGCTCGTCGTCCAAATCGCCCAGCGTAGCCGTATGCCTGTCGCTGTACAGCAGCACCTCGCACCGGCCGTATGCCCGCGCGGTCTGGAATACATCGGTCGCCACGTCGTCAGGCTCGGGCGGGCTTTGCGACAGCGCCGGGAAGTCGTTAAGGTAGCGCATCACGTCATATCCCGCGTCGGGAACCTTCCCGCTGCCGGGGCAGAACGGGCACCAATCCGCCGGCATCTGCGGCCGCGACTGCCTGTATGAGGCCACCATCACCCATTCCCGCGAAATGGGGTCGTATCTTAACTCCGCCATAACTTAACTCCTCCCGCCGGTCTTACCCGAAGCGCGCGGCACGCGCCTTCCCCAAACACGCCGTCCATCACGGCTCGGTATTCGGACAAAACGCCGTGCGGCACATATGCCTGTACGGTTCCCGCGAACCCGCCGCCGTGTACGCGCCACGCGCCGCCGGCGTCCGCCAGGACGCGCCCGCTGAGCGCCAGCGCGAGCGACAGGCTCTGCTCGCGCGGCTCCGCGTATATGTTCTGCAAGCACTTAAACGAGCTGTCGCCCGACCGGTTGACAAGCCGCAAGAATTCCTTTATATCGCCGCTCTCAAGCGCGGCGGCCTGTTTTTTTACTCTGGCGTCCTCATCGAAGAAGTGTATCGCGCGCAAGACGGCGCGGTCGCCAGCTTTCGCCCTCAGATGCGGTATCGCGCCATAAAAATCCCGCTCACACACCTCCGACAGAAAGCGCTTGCCGAAGTATTCCGCCACCGCCCCCATTTCAACGGTGATGGCCGCGTATTCGGCGTTCAGGTCGGAGTGGCTGCTTTTGGTGTCGGTTACGCACAGCGCGTACCCGCTCGCTTCCAAATCGAACTTCACAGGCTCAATAACGGGATTGTCCGGGTCGGCGAAATCCATCCGCACAAAGCCGCCTACCGACGACGCCATCTGATCCATCAGCCCCGAAGGCTTACCGACGTATTCGTTCTCGGCGTACTGTCCGATCATGGCTATCCGTTCCGGCGTGACGGCCCCGCCGTTGTACAGGTGGCTCAGCATATTGCCCGTCGCCACCTCGAAGGCCGCCGACGAGCTTAGCCCCGAACCGCCCTTTACTAACGAGACGGTATACGCGTCAAGTCCGCCTATCTCATAGCCTCCGCGCCTAAATCCGGCCGCTACGCCGCGTATCAGCGCCGAAGCGCGCCCATACTCGTCCGGGCGCGGGCTGAGGTCTTTCAAATCTATTATCTCGGGCCGGTACCCTTCCGACTCTATGCGTATTTCAGGCTCGTCCTTGGGCGAAACCACGCATATCATATCCAAATCCACCGCCGCCGCCAGCACCGAGCCGCGCTGATGATCCGTGTGGTTGCCGCCTATCTCCGTGCGTCCGGGCGCGGATACGAAGATAATCTCGCGCCCTGTGCCAAACCGGCGCTCAAACTCCTTTACGGCGTTTGAATACCGTATTTTCGCCGCCTCGGCGTCCGCGTATAGATACGCCAGGGCCTCGCCGTATTCATTCATAAGCTCACCTTTAGCTCCCGCGTCACGCTTACGGCGTCCACGCGGTTTATTCGCCCGTTTTCCATCTCCGGCCACTTTTCGAGATAAATATTATCTCCCTCGCGCAGTGTTTCAATCTCCAGCCGTATCTCGTCCGGCAGCCCGCCAAGGCCGTTCAGCCCTATCGTCCACGGCCGGCCCGCGTAGAAATCGTCGGCTATCAGCTCCGCGCCGGCAAACGCTTTCGCGCTCTCGCCGCGATAGTCCACGCGCAAAAACCAGCTGCCGCCGCATTTCGGATATTTCAGCTTTACCGAATATTTCCCCTCGGACAGCTCGCACAGCTCACAGCAGCCCTCAACGCTCTCCGACGTGATTTTCACCCAGCCCCCGCCGTTCTCAATAATGGGAAATTCGCTGACCACCAGTCGTCCGTCATGCCGGTAGGCGTTCTTCGCGTCCTCACGCGAGATGAGCCGATAGTCCGGGCTACCCTCCGTAATGAACACAGCGTCCTTGCCGCCGTAGAACACCGTGGTCGTACCGTCACTGCATAGAGGCGTCGCGGTCGCCCATTTGATAACGCCGCCATGCACCGGCATGTTGAAAGGGTAGAAGAAATAGTCCCCGTTTTTAATATCCATAGGCGTTGTTTCTATAGTTTTATGGCCGACCTGTATTTTTAAGATGACATTTTTATGCTCCGCCATCCCGTATCCGCGCTGGTAGTTGTTCACGAATACGAAG
>WRLW01000177.1 GCA_009777435.1 Oscillospiraceae bacterium
CCCGCCCCAAAGGATTTTTTTTTCCCCCCGGGGGCCACCAAACCGGCCGCCATGGCCCTGCGGGGCGCTCTGTACGGATACGGAAACCGGCCCCCGCGGGTGGCCGTGACGGCGCTCGAACCCCCCGCCGTGCGCCGTCAGGCCGCCATACTTTAGGCGCGCGGGCTGACCCTGAGCGTCATAGCGCCCAACGCGGACGGCGGCGTGGACGCGAACGCGGCGGCGGCTTGCGGCGCGGCGCTGGTGTCGTGTACCACGGTCTGCGGCGAAAGCGGCGCTTTACTGCCTGTGGCCGATATAGTCAGGGAGGTAAAGCGCTCGAGGCCGGACGCGCTGGTGCATACCGACGCGGCGCAGGGCTTTTTGCGCGTGGACTGCGGCGTCGCGCGCTCGGGCGTTGACATGCTGTCGGTATCGGCGCACAAGATAGGCGGCGTGCGCGGCGCGGGCGCGCTGTATGTGAGAAACGGCATAAAGCTAAAGCCGCTTTGGGGCGGCGGCGGTCAGGAAAACGGACTGCGGCCCGGCACCGAGCCATTGCCGGCCATCGCCGCGTTCGCCGCCGCCGTCGGCGCTTGGAAGCCTGAGTATGAGGCCCATATGCGCGGGCTGACCGATTACGCGCGCGCGGAGCTTGAGCGGCGCGGGGCCTATATAGTGACGCCTAAGGCCGCCCGCGCGCCGCACATACTGACCTTCTGCCCGCCGCAAGGCAAGGCCGGAGGCTCTTGGCGCTCCGGCGTTCCGGCGCAGGTCACGGTTCGCAGGCTGTCGGACGCGGGCGTATATATATCGGCCGGCGCGGCCTGCGGGCGCGGGCGCGTGCCCGAAGCGCTGAAGGCGCTCAGACTGCCGCCGGGCGCCGCCGAACGCGCCGTAAGGCTAAGCGTGGGGCCGGGCAACACGCGCGCGGACATAGACGCGCTGGTGGACGCGATAGACGGAGCCTGAAAAAAATTATTGATTTCCGGGCCGGACGGGGTTATAATATAAGGCGTTAATTCCCCGTCGGCCGTGTTTATGTATAGCCTTACATAATTGCTGGTAAAATATAGATAATACTATTAAGAAGGACAGGTTACAGCCGTGTCGTTTGTGAATCGTGATATTGGATTGGATTTGGGCACCGCGTCCATACTGGTGTTCGTTAAGGGCAAGGGCATAGTTCTGCGCGAGCCGTCGGTGGTGGCCATCGACAAGAGCACGGGCAGACTGCTCAAGGTGGGCACCGAGGCGCAGAAGATGCTGGGGCGCACGCCCGGAAGTATTGTCGCCATGCGGCCCCTGCGCGAGGGCGTCATTTCGGACTACGACATGACCGAGCGCATGATAAAGGAATTCCTGCGAAAGGTCTCGGGCTTCAGGCTGTTTAAGCCGCGCCTTGTGATATGCGTGCCGTCGGGCATAACCGAGGTCGAGGAGCGCGCGGTCATCGACGCCGGGATGCAGGCCGGCGCGCGCCGCGTTTACCTGATAGAGGAGCCTGTGGCGGCCGCCATCGGCGCGGGCATCGACATAAGCAAGCCGGTCGGACATATGGTGGTCGATATCGGCGGCGGAACCACGGATATAGCCGTTATATCGCTGTCGGGCATAGTCGAGTCAACGTCCATAAAGATCGCCGGCGACCAGTTCGACGAGTCGATCATCAAATACCTGCGCCGCAAGAATAATGTGTTAGTGGGCGAGCGCACGGCCGAGGAGCTCAAGATAAGCATCGGCTGCGTGTACCCGCGCCCGGACGAAAAGACGGTCGAGATAAAGGGCCGCTGTTTGATGACCGGGCTGCCCAAGGTGTTTGAGGTGTCCAGCAGCGAGATGATCGAGGCGCTGGAGGAGGTCTCCTCGCGCATAGTGGAGGGCATCCACAGCGTTTTGGAGCGCACGCCGCCCGAGCTGGTGGCCGATATCTCCACAAACGGCATTATAATGACCGGCGGCGGCTGTCTGATATGGGGCTTTGACAAGCTGATACACTCAAAGACCGGCATAGAGACGCATATCGCGGACGAGGCCGTGTCCTGCGTGGCCTACGGTACCGGCAAGTCGCTGGAATGGGTAAACGAAATGCAGGACGGCACCATAAACCTCTCACGCCGCAAACAAATGCGCGAGTAGGGACTGTTGAATTTCGCCGTGCCGGTGTGGTGCGTAGGGGCGGCCATTGGCCGTCCGCGTTTTTTTGTGCCGCGCCCCAATCGCCATCCCGCCCCCGCGCAGGGCATTGTGGTAAAATAAACCACGGACGCGCAATGCGCGCCCCTACGGTGCGACGAATCCGTGGTGGTGTTGTAGGGGCGGCCATTGGCCGTCCGCGTTTTTTTGCGCGCCCGCGCCCCAATCGCCATTCCGCCCCCGTGCCACCGTGCGGGGCATTGTGGTAAAATAAACCACGGACGCGCAATGCGCGCCCCTACGCCCGATTATACACGCGCCCCCTTACAACTGGCGGCGGTTGAACAGGGCGCCGGCGCCTGTGACGGCGGCGATGGTCAGGGAGGCGCAGACAATGAGCGCGGGCACAAAGTCTCCGGGCGGCTTCTGGCCGGACAGCAGCATGACGCCGCCGCCGGACAGGCTTATCGGGTTGTACTTCTGGATGCCCGGCGCGATGTTCAGCAGGCTCATAATCAGAACCGCGCCGGCAAACGCGGCTAAACTGCCGTAAACATTGGGCAGCAATATGCCCCCAAGTATCAGCAGCGCGATAAGAAACAGGCCGTATACCCAAGGCGAGACAAAGGCCAGCGCGGTGTATGGCAGCTCGCCGGTGTCCCAATAGTAAGCGGTATACGCGTAGGCGGCCGCCAGCGAAACGCCGTAGCACAGCGTCCAGACGGCGGCGGCGGCCGTGAATTTCGCGTGTATGACCGTGCGGCGTCTTACGCCCTTGGTCAGTATGTTGACTAACGTGCCGCGGCTGAATTCGTTTGCCGTTATGCCGCAGAACACGATGGCGAGCGTCAAGACCCCCATCTGGCTTATATTACTGTAAAACTGCGTCCACGCGTCTAAAGCGCCCGGCTCCGGCAGCTCGATTATAATGCCCTCGACGCCGCTCATTCTGATTATATCGGGCATCAGCTTCGCGGTCAGCGGGCTGATTATGCCGAACATCGCGAAGGCGGCCAGCATAATAATCAGCCTGTATGTCCGCAGGCTCTCGACGGCCTCCTTTTTGCAGAAAGCTATGAACATTTTTTCTCCTTTCCCAGAGCCTCCAGATACAGGCTTTCTATGGTCGGCTCAAGCAGCTCGAAGCGTATGGGAACTATCCCGGCGCCGGCCAGCGCGCGCAGCGCGGCGAGGTGCTGCGCTTCGGGCGCGTTTATGGTAAGCACGGTTTCATCGTTAAGTCCGGCTTCATGACCATGAACGCCGGCTTCATGACCATGAACGCCGAACAGCTCGCGGAAGCGGTTCTTATCCTCCGCCGACGCGAACTCGATTCTCAGGCCGCCCTGCCCGTGTCCCGCCTTCAGCTCGGCCAGCGTGCCGTTGAGTACGATTTTGCCGCCGTGCAGTACGGCGGCGCGGTCGCAGACGCGTTCGACGTCGGCGAGTATATGCGTGGAGAAAATAACGGTCGTCCCGCCGCTTATGCGTTTAAGCACGTCTAACACCTCCTTGCGCCCCACGGGGTCGAGGGCGGACGTCGGTTCGTCGCAGATCAGCAGCCGCGG
>WRLW01000178.1 GCA_009777435.1 Oscillospiraceae bacterium
CGGTGTATTGCTATGAGCTTGGAGCAGCAGGAAGGCTGTATGGAGCTTTGGTTTACCGAGAAGCATACAAACGACGTATTGTTCTCGATCAAGGTAGACCGCCAGCTTATAAGCGCGCGCAGTGAGTTTCAGCGCATAGACGTGTTCGAGTCGGCTGAGTTCGGCAGGATACTGACGCTCGACGGCTTCATAATGATAACCGAAAAGGACGAGTTCATATACCACGACATGATGGTTCATGTGCCTATGGCCGTGAATCCCGACATCAAGAGTGTTTTGGTGGTCGGCGCGGGCGACGGCGGCACGGTGCGCGAGCTGACGCGCTATCCGGGCGTCGAGCATATCGACATGGTGGAGATAGACCGCCTTGTGGTGGATGTGTGCAGGCAGTATTTCCCGCAAATGACCGCCGGTCTGAGCGACCGCCGCGTCACGCTGCGTTACGAGGACGGCCTGAAATTCGTGCGCTCAAAGCAAAACGAATACGACCTGATAATCGTGGACTCCACAGACCCGTTCGGGCCGGGCGAGGGCTTGTTTACACGCGAATTTTTCGGTAACTGCCATAAGGCGCTGACGGCGCGCGGCATCATGGTTAACCAGCACGAAAGCACATACTATGACTCTTACGTCGGCGCGGTGCGGCGTATGCACAAGCGCATAGCCGCGCTGTTCGAGCGGGCGTATGTGTATCAGGCGCACATACCGAGCTACCCGTCGGGACACTGGCTGTTCGGATTCGCGTCGAAAGGCCCGCACCCGCTGGACGATTTGCAGGAAAGCCGCTGGAACGAGCTGGGCCTGCATACGCGCTACTACAACACAAGGCTGCACAAAGGCGCGTTCGCGCTGCCCAATTACATTTTTGAGCAATTGGAGTCGGAGGATGAGTAGCTTTATCGGATGCGGCGCGCGGTACGGCGGCGCGCGCGCGGTCATTTTCGGGGCGCCGTTTGATTCCACCGCGTCATATATGCCGGGTTCGCGCTTCGCGCCCGCGGCGCTGCGCAATGAAAGCGGCGCCATCGAGACGTACAGCCCGTATCTTGGCCGCGACCTTGAGGATATCGGCGTCCACGACATGGGCGACCTTGAACTGCCGCCGGGGGATGCCGAGGCCATGCTGCGGGCCGTCGAGCGGCGCGCGGCGGAAATCCTTAAAGACGGCAAAATCCCCGTGATGCTGGGCGGGGAGCATTTAGTAACGCTCGGCGCGGTGCGCGCGGCGTATGAAAAGTACCCGGATTTGCGCATAGTTCACTTCGACGCGCACACGGATCTGCGCGACGAGTATTTGGGCGCGAAAATGTCTCACGCGACGGTTATTCGCCGCTGCTGGGATATTCTGGGCGACGGCAGGATATACCAATTCGGTATCCGCAGCGGTACGCGCGAAGAATTCGCGTGGGCCGGCGGCGGGCATACGAATTTACGGCGCTTTGACCTTAAAGGCGCTGAGACGCTGGCGGACGCTCTGGGCGGCGCGCCGGTGTACCTTACCGTGGATTTGGACGTGCTTGACCCGGGGGTGTTTCCGGGCACCGGCACGCCGGAGGCGGGCGGCGTCTCATACGCCGAGCTGCGGGACGCCCTGAAGGCCGCGGCGCGATGCGATATAGTCGGCGCTGATATGGTGGAGCTGTCGCCGCCGCAGGACTTGAGCGGCGTTTCCACATTGACGGCGTGTACGCTGCTGAGGGAATTATTATTGATGGCGGGAGCGAGTACCGATGGATCAAATGAACTTATTAAATGAAATAACCGAAAGCTCATCATTGACTCAAATTCAGGAATATATAAAAAGCGTTGTTGAGCTGCGGGGTTTCTCAAATCAGCCGGTTCAGGAAACAATGCTATTATTGCTTGAGGAAACAGGCGAACTGGCGAAAGCGATTAGAAAAACCGCGACAAATATGTCGGTTGACGTAAACAGAATACAAAATTATGACACGGTGGAAAGTGAAGCGGCGGATGTTTTCTTCGTCTTAATGTCGGTTTGTAACCAAATGAATATAAATCTGCTCAGCGCGCTGAAAGAAAAGGAAAAGAAAAACTGTGAGCGCAGCTGGAGCTTTGAAAGATAGCGTATTCACCTGTATACCGAAATTTTCCGGGCGCGGATAAATAAACAAGGAGGTCGTCTCAATGCCCAAGGCTCTTATAATCGGCGCGGGCGGCGTGGCCGGCGTGATACTGCATAAATGCTGTCAGGTTCCAGAGGTGTTTGAGCAAATCCTGATGGCCAGCCGCACGAAATCCAAGTGCGACTCGCTGAAAGCGGACGTTGACGCGCGATACGGCTTAGAGGACGGCGTGGTCGCCACGGCGCGCGTGGACGCCGACGACGCCGCGGAGCTTGCCGGGCTTATCGAAAGCTTCAGGCCCGGTATAGTGATAAACGCCGCGCTGCCTTATCAGGATCTGAGCATCATGGACGCTTGCCTGCGGACAGGCGCGGACTATTTGGACACCGCCAACTATGAGCCGCCCGAGACCGCGAAATTTGAATATAAGTGGCAATGGGCATACCGCGAACGCTTTGAGCGCGCGGGAATAACGGCCATACTCGGCTGCGGCTTCGACCCGGGTGTGACGGGCGTGTTTTCGGCCTATGCCCAGAAGCACCATTTTGACGAGATCCACCGGCTGGATATACTCGACGCGAACGGCGGCGACCACGGATACCCCTTTGCCACAAACTTCAACCCCGAAATCAATATCCGCGAGATAACGGCGCCCGGCAGCTATTTTGAGGATGGCCGCTTCATAGAAACCGAGGCTATGTCGGTAAAGCGCGAATATGACTTCGCGCAAATAGGTGTAAAGGATATTTACTTGCTGCACCATGAGGAGATGGAATCACTGGCGCTGAACCTGAAAGGAATAAGGAAGATCCGCTTTTGGATGACCTTTTCGAGCAGCTACCTGAACCACTTGACGGTGTTGCAAAATGTGGGTATGACCTCAATCGAGCCTATCGACTTCGAGGGAAAGAAAATCATACCCCTGCAATTCCTGAAAGCCGTACTGCCCGACCCCGCGTCGCTGGGGCCGCGCACCAAGGGCAAGACCAATATCGGCTGCATTTATCAGGGCGTTAAGGACGGCAAGCCCAAGAACTACTATCTCTACAATGTGTGCGACCATCAGGAGTGCTATCGCGAGGTCGGCTCGCAGGCCATCTCATACACGACGGGCGTACCCGCCATGATAGGCGCGATGCTCGTGCTGACCGGCAAATGGAAGAAGCCCGGCGTGTTCAATGTGGAGGAGCTTGACCCCGACCCGTTCATGGACGCGCTGAACAAATACGGGCTGCCGTGGACGGAGGATTTTAATCCGGTATTAGTGGATTGAAGTGTAGTGATATGATGGATTTATCCGCTCTGCCCACACCGTGCTATGTGGTGGATGAGGCGCTTATAACGCGCAACCTTGAGATACTCGCGGGCGTTTCGGAGCGTACGGGCTGTAAAATACTGCTCGCGCAAAAGGCGTTTTCAATGTACGCGCTTTACCCGCTCATAGGGCGTTATTTATCGGGTACGGCGGCCAGCTCGCTCCATGAGGCGAGGCTCGGCGGCGAGCATATGGGCGGTGAGACGCACATTTATTCCCCCGCGTACAGCGACGCGGAATTCGACGATATAACGGGCATATGCAGTCATATCGTGTTCAACTC
>WRLW01000179.1 GCA_009777435.1 Oscillospiraceae bacterium
ATCAAATGCACCGCGCCGCGTTCCACCGCGCGGACGGCCTCCAAGCCGTTTTCCGCGCGTACGACATTGTAACCCTCCTGATTCAGGTATATTTGAAGCGCCGCCAAAATGTCCCTGTCGTCGTCGCATATTAAAACGGTATACTCCACCCTATCACTCCCAAGCCGTGATTATATAACCGCCCGTGTTGTCGCCGGAAACACTGTAATCGCTTCCTTCCGGCACATAGATTATACCATCCGACGGAATTTGGTACAAGACGTGATATGTTTTTCCGTCCAGTTCGGCGCTGTAGCCGCCGCCGTCCTTCAAAAACTGGATGTACTCCTCAAAGCAGAGATTGTTTTCCCGGCAATACTGGGCATGGGGCTGCCCGACATATCTGAAATGCCACGGCTCATACCCTATGCCCGTTACGGCCCGCTTACCTTCCGGGTAACGCAGAATCAGGCCGTATTTCCACGAGTTCTCGGCCAGCCACCGCCCCTCGCGCGACAAGGCCATATCGTTTTGCCCTATACCGATAATAAAGATATCGGCGGCTAACCCCGTTTGGTGTTCGCTGTGCCCCGGGGGCTGGACAAAGGACTTGTCCGCCGCGTCATTATAAACCAGCGCCTGCCGGTCACGGCCACGGTAGCCGCTGGCTACATAGTATGTGCCGTCGTTTGCCTCGCGCGCCGCCGCGAACATCTCACGCACAGCCTCCAGCGCCGCGCTATGTATAGTGACCTCTTTGGAGCTGACAGGCACATCAGGCCATGCCGATACGATTAACCCGGCCATAGGCTCGTCGTTTATGGCGTATTCCAAATTTACGAGTTCCAAGGCGCGCGTGTCGTTGATTTCCCCGACGCTGAGCGGTACATTGAACTCCAGCGCGAAAGCCGGTGGTTTTTCCTCCGCGCCGCCGCGCTCCGCGTCTTGGGCTTGGGCTTGGGGTACGGGCGTATATGCCTCCATATACGGCGTTGTAGCGCCATACTCAAAAGGTGGCCGCTTCCAGACATAGAAGAAACCTGCCAGCAGTATAATGAACAGTAAGGTCTTAAACGGAAATCTTCGTCTCATTCTTATCCTCTCCCCCGCTATTTGGTTGTTCACATTATAGCAGTGAAAATCAAACATACAAGCGAGGAAAGTTTAAGATTTATCTAAGAATACACAAAAAGCGCGCCGAGGCCGAAATGCCGCGCCGCGCTTCTTATTCAATATTTCCCAAAGTCTCCCGCGCCGTCCGGCGGGGGCATATAAGCTTTATCCGGCATTTTAAGGCGCCTGTTAAGGGCCGGCGGCAGCGAGGCGGCGCGCCGTGTTACGCCTTTCAGCCTGAACTTCGAGATCAGCTCCTCCAGCATGGCGGACTGGCCGCTCATCTCTTCCGACGCGGCGGCGCTCTGTTCGGCGGTCGCGCTGTTCTGCTGGACGACCTGCGCCACTTGGTCTATGCCCTTGTTGATTTGCGCGATACCGGCGGATTGCTCGTCGGAGGATTGGGCGATCTCATTGACGATTTGACTGCTTTCGTTTATGCCGGAGACGATTTCCGCGAGGCTGGCGGCCGTTTCGTTGGCGATGCGGGAGCCAAGCTCCGCTTTTTCCATTGAGTTGGCTATCAGCCCGCCCGTATCCTTGGCGGCTTCCGCGCTCTTGGCGGCCAAATTACGGACTTCCTCCGCAACCACCGCGAACCCTTTGCCGTGCTGGCCCGCGCGCGCCGCTTCAACGGCGGCGTTGAGCGCGAGGATATTTGTCTGGAAAGCGATGTCGTCTATGACTTTGATGACCCTGTTGATGTTCTGGCTCGCTTGGTTGATGTCTTTTACGGCCTCCATCATTTCATTCATCTGGCGGCTGCCCTTTTCGGCGTTGCTCTTTATAGTGCCCGCGAGTGCCGCCGCGCGGCCGGCTAACTCCGCGTTGTCTCTGGTTTTATGCGCTATCTCGGAAATCGAGGCCGAAAGCTGCTCCACCGAAGCCGCCTGCTGGGTCGAGCCTTGGGCGAGCGCCTGCGCGCCGTCGGCAATCTGCTTGGAGCCTGTGGAAACCTGTTCGGTAGAAGAGTTAATCTCGCCAAACATATTATTCAGATTATCAACCATATACTTCAAGGATAACGCCATCGCGTCCTTTTCGGAGAGCTGTTCCACATCGACGGTCAAGTCGCCGCCCGCTATAACCTCAAGATCCTTCGCGACATCTACGACATGCCGGACAAAGGCGGCGCAGCCTTCAACGGTCTGCCCTATCTCGTCCTTCATCTTAGAGAGCCTTTCTATATCCGCGGTCTCCCCGAAGCTCAGGGACACGTCTCCCGTGGAGCCGGCTCTCCTCATAAAACCGGTCAGCACGGCCAGCGGCTTGCTGATCGTGCCTGCCACATACAGCGCGATAACGACGGCTATCAGCGCCGCCGCGACAGCTATGGCGGCAAGAATCCATATAGTCTGTACCGCCGCGTTGGACGTGTTCGTCACCTCGTCGTCCTCGATGTGATTCATTGCGTCTATCAGCCTGTCCGAAGCCGTCAGCAGGTCATTGGTGACGGCCGCGCCCACCGTGACAAACTCCAGCGCCTCCGTATAGCTGCCGGCGCGCGCCGCTGCGGCCACCGGCTCGCAAACACTGTTTTTGTATTGCGTGAATATGCCGCGTATTTCGTTAGTCTGGCCGGCAATATCGTTTTTCTCCGCGGCCGTGAGGTTCGCGTCGTCCTTTATAATGGCCTCGAAGTCATTCAAAAGCTGTGAACCGCTATTATAGGCTTCTATAGAGTCCTGATAAAAAGAGTCTATCGCCGCGTAATCCCTGGCGGGCGCGTAGGCTATCATGGAGGTGACCATACGGCGGTAGTCCCTCATCGTGGCGTCGAAGCTTAATAGGTACGTCCTGCCTTCTATCGGGTGCGCGATGACATAGAGAAAGGAATTCTCGACGTTCCTCAGCGAGATCACGGAGAACACCGCCAGAGCCGCCATCAAAGCTATCACAAGCATAAAGCTGAGAATCATTTTTGTCTTGACATTCAAATTCAGAAACCAGCCCATAACCAGTCCCCCTTAATAATTGGAGCCTCCCGCCCTATGCGGCCGCTTAGTGCCAATAATATAGTATACCTTCTAATCAAAAAACCATGCAGTGCCGGACAGCCGCGAATTATTTATCTTCGTGTTTGACAAAATTATTTTTATTGTGATAAGATGAGAGAAGCGTTTTTATTTTTCGATCGGGGGAACATATTGGTATGACGCCAGATACATGGGACTTTATTCAAAACATATTTTTGATTGCCGGCGGCTTAGGTCTGTTCTTATACGGTATGAAGATGATGTCGGACGGGCTGGAGAGCATGGCCGGCGACCGGATGCGCTTCATACTTGAGAAAGCGACCTCCAACAGGTTTCTGGCCATAATGGTCGGCGCCGTGGTCACCTGTATAATTCAAAGCTCTTCGGCCACGACGGTTATGGCGGTCGGCTTCGTAAACGCCCATCTGATGACCTTAACGCAGGCCATCGGCGTTATTATGGGCGCGAATATCGGCACCACCATCACGGCGCAGATCATATCGTTCAAAATCGACCCCATCGCGCCGCTGATTATCTTTATCGGCCTTTTGCTTTATTTATTCTTCAAAAAAAGAAGCGTTAAGAATACCGGATATATTCTGCTTGGCTTT
>WRLW01000180.1 GCA_009777435.1 Oscillospiraceae bacterium
TATAACAAGAAATCCAACGATATCTTCAAGATTTGCCTTGGATTCCACAGCCTCAATCAAGTTTTAGAGAGGCATTTAGGCGTCATGTAGAGAAACTGCCGCCCTGCGGGTCGGCAAAACCCTCAGAATCAAATCAATGCACGGCGATTGACTTGTTTCCGAAGGTCAGAAGAGAAATCACACCATCCACCACTCAGCCACCACCAATATTTTTTTCGGGAATCTGTCACCTATCATTGACACTTGCACAAAATTACTAATGAAAGATTTGAAAAATAGTTGCAAAAGGCGACATGTTGTGATATCATTCTGTAGTTAATAATATGCGGACGTCTGGTATTAACGCTCCGCGAACGCCAGCCCCAGGTAAACCGCGTTCTTGTCGTCCTGTGTGACGCCCAAGTACCGCCGTGTGACCGCGAGGGAGCTGTGGTTGTAGATCTCCATGATAACCGCCGGCGACACGCCGCTTTTCCAAGCGTGGTAGCCGAAGGTTTTCCGCAGCGAGTGGCAGGACACCCGGTTTTGGAGCCGCAGGGCTTCGGCGGCGGCGCGTATGAGCCGGTAGGCTTGTATGCGGCTTATGGCTTTCCCGGTCTTGGGGTTCTCAATCAACAGACGCCCTCCGCGCGCCGTGTGGACGGCAAGCAGCGCCAGCGCTCTGACAGCCGCCTTGTTGAGCGCGACGGTCTTTGTCTTTCGGGTTTTCTTCTCAACGATATCAAACGAAGCCCGGACGCGGCTGTTCTCAAAGTCGTAAACGTCCTCCCAGCGCAGGCGCAGAAGGTCGCTGATCCTCAGCGCGGTGTGTACGCCGAGTACGATGAGTACATGGTTGCGAAGCTGGCCGCGCTTGAGGTAATAGGCCGCGAGTTCGCGGACTTCATGTCCGCCGCGGATGGGTTGAGTGGTAGCCATAGTATATAATTCCTCCTTAGTAATATAGCGCCCATGTAACATATTATCTCTAATGTTACATGGGCGCTGTGTTTATTGGAATAGCAGGGTTTATTGGCGGTCTGGATAGTTCGTTTTCGCGCTTTCGCGGGCTGATAACTTCGGGCAGCCGCCCCGAAGCGCTTGGGGCATACCGTTTTTAGCGGCTGAAAATGCCCTTGGATAGCCATGATACCACAAATATTCTTATAAGTGGTGTGCTGACAGCCCACAAATGAAAAAAATTTTAAGCAGGGACGCACAGTGCGCGCAGGGTTTTTGACCCTGTTTTTTTCATGGCTGCCGGGAAAGTGAAAATATTCCTCAAAAAACCTTGAGCTTCAAGCGGTTGAAACATGTAACATTAGAGATAATATGTTACCTCAGCCGGCGCGCGTGTCACGCAAACGGCAAAATCCCGAAAGGGTGAGCATATATTCAGCGCGATCAAAATCATAATTCATCAGGAGGCAATTAAGATGGGTAAGAGGTTCATGTCCATGCTGCTGGCCGCTGCTATGCTCGCGGCTTTTATTCCGGGGCCGCCCGCGCTGGCCGAGAGTGATGATCTCATCGAGGATCTTATCACTATTGAGCCTTATGGCAGCTTTCCAGGCGCGTGGATTGACGCCGCGAAGCTTGAGGCAGACGAAGAGTATAAGATCGTATATAACATTACCGCCGGCGCGAATAGCAACGGCGGCTTCCGTGTAAGGTACATATCGGCCATGGACGGGGGCGACCATAACGACACCTACAACAGCGCCCACAGCTCCGCGAACGCGCAGGCGATTGGCTTTACGGCCAATCAGATTCCCGCTCTGTTCGAGAACGGAACCGTTGAGCCGGGCGCTATAGCTAATCTGACCGTAAACTTCACGCTGGGCGAGGATATACCCGATCTTAGCCCGCTGTACATGGACTATATCGGCATCTACGGTATGTCGGGCGCTGCTGACTACGCGGTCAACTCGGTCACTGTTTATAACTCGGCTGACGAAGTGATCGGCTACGCGAGAAATGAATATAACTCTTTGGATCCGAATGATTGGGACATAGAGTATGGCGTCCCTGACAATCAAAAAGGCTGGAATCTTGGCAGCTATGGGGCCATGAAAGCGGTGCAGGTCGTCACCCTCGTATTCGGCCCCGACACGACCATCGAAGCGGGTCAAGAGATCGGTTTTATCAATAATGCTCACGGAGGCTGGAGTACAGGCACTTATAGAATTACTGACGAGGACGTGGCCGCTTCTCAAGTCACTGTGGATCTGCTTCAATTGGCAGCCTACAAATGGGCGGATATACCCGAATCCGGCAGTGAATACTATTTTGGCATCCAATATTGGGGAGCCAACGCCTATGCGGGTCTGGATCTTATAAGCATCACTTGGATACCCAGCTCTTGGGTTCCCCCGTCGTCGCTGACTTTCCCCGTTTGGCTGCCTGTGGGCTTTCACGGTACTTCGGGCAGTGATTGGTATTCCGAGGGCTACAACGACGGCGCGACTACATATAATGACACCGGCCTGAGCATGGAAGCGCTGAATAAGGCGAAGTATCTTGTGCTTGAGGTAGAGGACGCGGACGGCACTGCATCCCCGACGCTCTCCTGGGACGGCTACGACAGCGATGAAACCTATAACGGAAATTATACGGGGATGGCCGACGGGCCAAACGCGGGAGCCATTAACCCGAGAAACCCCGACGATAACCGCTATAGGTTCGTATACGACCTGAGCGAGCTTGAGGATTATGACGAACTGCTTGAATGTGACGCCGTGAAGCTCACGGTTGGCGCGCTCGCGGGCCTTGAGTTAGAGAGGGCCTATCTTACCGACAGCCCTCCCATTCTGTACGGTATTTATGACTTGGATCCCGCGTTTGACAATGTGGTTCCCCCCGCCACGCCCGCCACTCAGGGTAAATGGGACGGCACGTCTATTGACGTGCTGCGCGGCGCGCGGTATCTGGTTCTCGAGATGACAAACGCGCCGACGGAGTTTATGTATCTCTATTGGGGCGGCAATGCGCTCGCCTTAGGCAGCAACATCGTAACCTTTAGCGCCGGCTCCACGGCGACCAGAAAGATAATAAAGTTCCCCGACCTTATCTCTAATTACAGCGCGCTCATGAGCGACGAGGGCGGGTGGATTGGCCTCGGATATCCCGGCAGCCTCGCGAGCCTCGGTATCACCCGCGCCTATCTCAGCTCCGACGTACCCGGCGCTCCCGAGCTTCCCGAATATGACCCGGGCGATGCTGAACCTGCGGATAGCGTCATAATAAATCAGGTATTCGGTTCAGGCCCGTTGGACAACACCGGCGCTATCTCACACAGCTTTGTCGAGCTGTACAATCCGACCGATACGGCGGCCGATCTCGACGGCTTCTCGCTTCAGATACAAAACGGCGTATCCGCGTCCGACCCGGCGGGAACGGACTGGGTAAAATTTGACTTTAACAGCACGCATTATATCATGCCTAAAAGCTCGTTCCTGATACGGCTGCAGCAGGCGGCGACCACAAACGCGCGCTATGTCATACCCAACGCGGATGTGGACTGGGCGCCCGCCGGGTTTATAATGAGCAACAGGGCTTTCAGCGTGGCGTTAGTCGCCAATCAAGACCTGCTGTCCAAGGAGATAGACGAAGGCGAGTTAGACGATGTGGTGGATTTAGTAGGCGGGTTTAACCCCTCGCCGCCCGACATGCCCATTAACTACAGGGTCGTGCCGGCATC
>WRLW01000181.1 GCA_009777435.1 Oscillospiraceae bacterium
CATTACGCGCACGGGCGGCGTTTTTTCCGAGATGGTTTTTGAGCAGGGGCAGCGCCATTTGTCGTTTTACGACTGCGTGACCTGCGTGGCGCACGGCGCGGAGTTCTACGGCGCTTACAGCTTGGACGGCGGCGTTATGGTGGGCGTCAACGCGCGGCGCGTCAAGACCAGCTTCGACGAACACGGCGGCATGATTGATTTGGAATACGCCCTTGAAATCGAAAACCGCGTGAGCGGGCATAATAAGATGGAAATCGAATTCAGGCGCGTACATTAACAGCGAGGGGATCCGTGTTTTCCCCGCCGATGGCGGGGAAATTTCCATATATGCTGTAAAGGAGCCGCTATGAATCTTATAAAAAGCGCCAGAGAACAATTGGCGTCGCTGGTTAAAGACGCCTACGACTGCGCCGTCGCGGACGGCGTACTGCCGCCCGGCGCGCCCGAGCCCGCCGTGGAGATTCCCAAGGACAAAAGCCACGGCGATTTTTCGACCGCGTTTGCCATGCAGGCCGCGCGCGCGCTCGGCAAAAACCCGCGCGAGACGGCCGCGGCCGTCCTTGAGAGGTTGCTGCCGCGTCTTGACGGCTCATGCTTCGCCTCCGCCGAGACGCTTGGCGCGGGCTTTATCAACGTGCGCCTTAGTGAACGCTGGTACTCCGAAGTGCTCGGCGCGGTCGCCGATATGGGGGACGGGTACGGGTCGGCCGATATCGGGAAGGGCCGCAGGGTCATGGTCGAATTCGTGTCGGCCAACCCTACCGGGCCGATGACCATCGGCAACGCGCGCGGCGGCGTGCTGGGCGACTCTCTGGCCTCGGTGCTTCAAAAGGCGGGCTATGACGTCAGCCGCGAGTTTTATCTCAACGACGCCGGCAATCAGGTCGATGTGTTCGCCCGCTCGCTTGAGGCGCGCTATATACAGCATCACAGGGGCGAGGACGCCGCGCCGTTCCCGGAGGACGGCTATCACGGGGACTATGTGAGGGAGCTGGCCGCCGATTTCGCCGCGGGCGAAGCCCCGGGCTCAACCATGCTCGAAGCCCCGGCGGACGAGCGCCGCGCCGCTCTGACCGCGTTCGCGCTGCCGCTGATGGTATCGCGCATGAAGGACGACCTCGCGCGCTACGGCGTCAGGTTCGACCGCTGGTTCCGCGAAAGCGGGCTGCACGAGTCGGGGTATGTCGATGAGACCATAGGCTTGCTGACCCGGCGCGGCCACACTTATGAAAAGGACGGCGCGCTTTGGTTCCGCGCCACCGATTTCGGTTGCGAAAAGGACGACGTGCTGCGCAAGGCGAACGGCTTTTACACCTACTACGCCGCCGATATCGCGTATCACCGCGACAAGTTCGCGGAGCGCGGATACGATATCTGCGTTGATATTTTCGGCGCCGACCACCACGGGCACACGCTGCGCTTCAAGGCCGGCATGGAGGCGCTCGGCCTCGACCCCGAACGCCTGCGTTTTGTGCTGATGCAGCTTGTGCGCCTCACGCGCGGCGGCGAGGCCGTGCGCATGTCCAAGCGCACCGGCAAGGCCATAACGCTCGGCGACCTGCTCGACGAGATACCTCTCGACGCCGCGCGCTTCTTCTTCAACAACCGTTCGGCCTGCTCGCACTTAGAGTTCGACATGGCGTTGGCTGTGCGCCAGGATTCCGAAAACCCGGTGTACTATGTGCAATACGCCCACGCGCGCATAACCAATATGCTCAACCTGTTAAAAAGCGAGGGTCTGATAAGCCAGACGGCCGCGGCGAAGGCCGACGCCTCGCTGCTGCCGCACGAGCTGGAGCGCGCGCTTATACGCCAGCTCGCCCTGTTTCCCGAAACCGTCGCGCAGTGCGCGGCGGCGCTCGACCCGTCGGGGATCAACACCTATCTCGTGGAGCTGGCCAACTGCTTCCACCGCTTCTACAACGCCGTGCGCCTGAAAGGCGCGGAAGCGCCGCTGCTCGAGGCCCGCGCGGCGCTGTGCGCGTGTGTCCGCGACGTTCTGCGCGGCGGCCTGACGCTTTTGGGCATCTCCGCGCCCGAGAAGATGTAGCGCTTTTACCGGGAAGGCACGGAACATCGCCGCGCTCAGAAAGGGTAGGTTTTGACATGCTCCATTCCGCCAACGGCGTGCTTTCGATATTCGTGATAGTCCTTGCCGGCTTTTTGGCCTCTAAATTCGGGTTTATCACGGAGGAGCTTGAACGGTCGCTCGTACGGCTCTCGCTTGTGACGGCCATACCCGCGCTTGTGTTCTACAATACCACCGCGCAGCTCTCGGCCGGTTTCATAACCGAAAAGCTGAGGCTGTTTATATTTCTGCCGGCCGTTTCGATTTTATTCGCCTATGCGCTGGCCCGCGCGCTGGCCCGCGTCATACGGCTGCCCCCGGCGCATCACGGCGCCATGAGCGTCTTGTTCTCGATGTCCAACACCATGTTCATCGGCCTGCCGCTGTGCGCGGCCATATTCGGCGAGTGGACTACCCCGTATATCATGTCGTTTCTGCTGTCAAATACCGTTGTTTTCTGGACTCTCGGCAACCTGAGCATGGCGGGCGTCCCGCTGAGCGACGCGCGCGGGCATTTGGGCTGGAAACAGCTCGCGGCAAACGTTATGCCGCCGCTGTCCGGTTTTCTGGTGGGATTGCCGGTCGCGCTGCTCGGCGTTCCAATACCTGATTTTTTTATGAGCGCGGCGCGGATGCTGGGCGGCATGGCCACGCCGGTGGTACTGCTGATTGTGGGCGGCGTTTTATCGCGCATGAAAAAGCCGAGGATAACCAAAACCGTCGCCGCCGCGCTGCTCGGCCGATATATAGTCACTCCGCTTATCACGTTTGCCATGTGCCGTTTTACGGGCGCGCCCAACGAGGTCGTCGTCGTTTTTACCTTCGCGGCGGCCATGCCCGTTATGAATCAGGCCGTTATGGTGGCCCGCAAATACGACAACTGCGTTGAGGAAGTGACGCAGGCGTTCGCGCTGTCCGTACTCGGCTCGCTGGCGGTCGTACCGCTGCTTGCCTTTATTCTGGGGCGCGCCGCCCCCGTTTGAGCCGGGAGGCTTGGGTTATGCCGTCTGTGGTGCTGTATCAGCCCGAAATACCGCAAAACACGGGCAACGTCTCAAGGACTTGCGCGGCTACGGGCACGCCTCTGCATCTGATCGAGCCGCTGGGCTTCGAGCTGTCCGACAAATACCTCAAGCGCGCCGGTCTCGACTACTGGGATCGGCTTGAGCTGCGCGTCCACAAAAGCTTTGGGGATTTTATGGAGACCTGCCGCCCGCGCTCGCTGGCCGCGCTGTCCACAAAGGGCGGGCGTATTTACACGGACGTCAGGTTCGAGCCGGACGTGTTCCTGCTGTTCGGGCGCGAAACCTCGGGGCTGTCCGACGAGCTTTATAAGACGCTTGAGCTGCTGCGCATACCGATGCGTCCCGGCCTGCGCAGCCTGAACCTGTCAAACGCCGTCGCGCTCGTGCTGTACGAGGCGCTGCGGCAAACGGGGTTTGTGGGTCTTGATTGACAAGCGCGGCCGCGTTCTGTATAATACAGGTAGGCGATGCCGCAGGCCGCCGTCCGCTCCGCTTAGGCGGAGCCATGACGGCAATTATTTTTCAGTATGCCCTAAAGATTTGCCGACGCGTTACGATATACAGACTGAGAGGG
>WRLW01000182.1 GCA_009777435.1 Oscillospiraceae bacterium
CGCCATACTGCGCACGCTGCCCGACGAGCCGCGCGGCTTGATACTCGTCACAGGCCCGACGGGCAGCGGCAAGTCCACAACGCTCGCGGCTATGGTGGACTATATAAACACCAACCGCGCCTGCCATATCCTCACGGTCGAGGATCCGGTCGAGTACAGATACACGCAGAAGAAATCGCTGATACACCAGCGCGACGTCGGCAGCGACGTCGGCTCGTTCGCGGACGCGCTGCGCAGCGCCATGCGCGAGGATCCCGACGTTATACTCGTGGGCGAGATGCGCGACTATGAGACCATATCGGCCGCCGTCACCGCCGCCGAAACGGGCCACTTAGTGCTGTCAACCCTGCACACCACCGGCGCGGCCATGACGGTTGACCGCATTATCGACGTGTTCCCGCCGCACAGCCAGCAGCAGATACGCACGCAGCTCGCGTCCGTGCTGAAGGGCATCGTCACCCAGACCCTGCTGCCCAAGGCCGCGGGCAAGGGGCGCGTCGCGGCCTTTGAGATAATGATAGGCGTGGATTCCGTGTTGAACCTCATACGCGAGAACAAGGGCCATCAGCTTAACTCCACCATACAGACCGGCGCCAAGCAGGGCATGGTGCTGCTCGATATGTATCTGGCCGATTTGGTGGCCAAGGGCGTCGTGACCCGCGAGGCGGCGCTTGAGAAGGCCGGCAACAAGGCCGAATTCCTGTCCGCCGTCGGGCGCTACTGAGCCTATACCCACGGTGTTGAAACCGGAGAGCGTCCGGTTTTACATAATACAAAATAAGAGGAGAATGGTCATGCGCAGAATCCACAGAAAGAAAGGCTTTACCTTGGTCGAAATCATCGTTGTCCTTGTCATACTCGCGATACTTATGGCGGCCACCATACCCTCCATGATCGGCTTCATCAACGACGCGCGCGGCAAGGCATACGCCGCCGAAGCCCGCGTCGGTCTCACCGCCGCTCAGGCCGTCGTTACGGAGCTGGTGGCGTCGGGCAGAGGATTGAACAGTGCTGGTAACACATATACGTCTATAACCAACAATAGAGCATTCATAAGTATGGTCAATGAAGTAGACGGTATAGATGGCGAGCCAAGCAATATACAAAGTGTTTTCACAGAATTCGCAATTGATCCTGTAACATTCAAAGTGACGGGACTGCTTTACGTTAACACCACTGCCGGTTGGCAGGTATATATAGGAGACGGCTTGACAGAGGTTGAGCGTACCGGTACGGCATTCACTCGGCCTTCTATTAGCGGCAGTCAGTGGAATAATATAAGCGGCATAATCACCTAACACCCCAACACTAAACCGAGGTGACACGCAATGCGGGCTTTGCGCGGCTGCAAAGGCTTTTACCTGATAGAGCTGCTCATCGCTCTGCTGCTTATCCTGTTCGCCATGACGCTGGTGTCCTTAACCGTAATGCGCGAGATAGACAAGGCGCGCGGCAGTATGCTGACCTCCGAGGCGCGCTCGGTCGGCATCGCCGCGCGGCAGGTCATAATGGAGAGCGCGGCCTATGGCGTATGGATAAGCGACCACGACTACGAGAAGGGGCTGGCGGGGAACGTTAACAGCCTCGCCGAGCCTGTTCAGACAAGGCTTTCCGAGAGGATAAACGCGCTGCTCGCGCCTGAGATAAAACTGGCCGCCGAACCGGGCGGCGGCATGTCGGCCGCCCGGTTCGTTATAAAAGACGGCGAGATTATAAATTTGGTTTACGAGGGCATGATAGGCGACCGCCGCTACGCCGTTACCATAGGGGGCGGCGAGACGACCGTGGAGAGGATAAGGGATTGACGCCTTTTGAGGTAATGGCCGCCGCTTGGCTGTTTTTATTCGGCTCGTGCATAGGCAGCTTTATCAATGTGGTTATCCGCAGGCTGCCCAACAACGAGTCGCTTTCAAAAACGCGCTCGCATTGCCCCGTCTGCGGGGCGGACATACGTTGGCGCGACCTTATCCCCATCGCGGGATGGCTTATACTCCGCGGGCGCTGCCGCGACTGCGGCGTACGCATATCACCGCGCTACCCGTTAGTCGAGCTTGCCTGCGCGCTGCTCGCCCCGCTGTGCTTTTCGCGCTATGGCTTCGACGCTCGTGTGCCGTTAGCCTTTGGGGTTTTGGCCATACTGCTGGCCATCGCGCTTATCGACTTAGACACCATGCAGATACCCGATCGGCTTATAATCGCGCTCATACCGTTTGCCGCCGGTTCGGTGTGGGCGTGGGGCGACACGGCTTTACTGACGCGCGTTATCGGATTTTTCGCCATAAGCGCGCCCATGACGCTTATAGCGCTTGCCATACGCGACGCCTTCGGCGGCGGCGACATAAAGCTGATGGCGGTCTGCGGATTCCTGCTCGGATGGCAGAACGCGCTGTTGGCCTTTTTTATCGCGCTGCTGATAGGCGGCGGCTACGCGTCGTTTCTGATAATCAGCAAAAAGCGCGGGCGCCGCTCGCATATCGCTTTCGGGCCGTCGCTGTGTACGGGCGTCGCCGCCGCGATGCTTTTCGGGACGGAGATAACCGCTTTTTATCTCGGGCTTTACGGCTTATAATTTTTGAGGTGCGGCAATGCCAAAGTACAAGTACACGGCCATAGATTTGAATAATAAAAAAATAACGGCGTTTGTGGACGCGAGGGATGAAGCAGATTTTCGCAAAGCCATGCGCAGCAGGAACCTTGTACCGATTAAATTCAACGCCATTGAGGAAAAGCGCTCCTCATACCGCCTTAAATCCAACGAGGTCGCAGATTTTTCGCGCCAGATGTCGAGTATGCTGAGCAGCGGCATAACGGCCGTGCGCGCGATGGAGATATTAAAAAACCGCGATTTCAAGCCCGCCATGAAAACCATATTCGACGCCATGTACAGGGATATCCAAAAGGGCTTTACGGTTTCGGAGACTCTGAGGATGCAGGGCAGGGCCTTCCCGGAGCTTTATATAAACATGTGCGCGTCGGGCGAGGCGAGCGGCCAGCTCGAAAAGGTTACAGCCAAAATGGCCGAGCATTACGACAAGGAGCACCGGCTAAACGGCAAGGTCAAGTCGGCCATGATGTACCCGTCTATACTGGCGGTGGCCACGGTGGTGGTGGTGCTGTTCATATTCATAGTGATACTGCCGGATCTGTTCGATTCGCTGGACGGCATCGAATTCCCCGCCATCACGCTGGCCATAAAGACCATGAGCGAGGTCACGCGCGACTATTGTTATCTGATAATACTCGCGGTAATGGTGTTCTCGGTGCTTCTCACATATGTAAAGAAGATAGACAGGGTAAAGCACGCGCTCGACAAGATGAAGCTGAATATGCCCGTCGCCGGAAAGCTGATGAAGATAATCTACACCGCGCGTTTTTCGAGAACGCTGTCGTCCCTATACGCCAGCGGCGTGTCCATGATACGCGCGCTCGAGATAACCGGGACAATAATCGGCAATAAATTCATTGAGGATCAGTTCGACGACATGATAAAGGACGTCCGCAACGGCGAGCCGCTGTCGGCGTCGGTCGAAAAAATAGTCGGGCTTGACAAAAAGCTGCCGAATACCATACTTATAGGCGAGGAGTCCGGGCGTCTCGACACCATGCTGGTGGCTACCGCGGAGAGCTTCGACTACGACGCCGAAATGGCGA
>WRLW01000183.1 GCA_009777435.1 Oscillospiraceae bacterium
TCGGACAGGGGCGTCAGGACGCGTACGCTCTGTGTGCCGCCGACACGGGCTTCCATGCTCTGCACGCGGCCTCGACGGCCGTTCAAGTCGCCTATCACATCGCCGAGGTACTCATCGGGCGTGACCACTTCCACGTCCATGACCGGCTCAAGCAACACCGGCGCGGCTTTGTGCAGGGCGTCCTTGATGGCCATGGAACCGGCTACGTAAAATGCCTGCTCGGAAGAGTCCACTTCGTGGTAGGAGCCGAAAACCAGCTTAACCTTGATGTCCACACAGGGGAAACCCGCAAGCACGCCGGATTTGAGAGCGTCCTGGATCCCTTTGTCGACGGCCGGAATATATTCCTTGGGAATGACGCCGCCGACAATGGAATTGATAAACTCGTAGCCGGCATCCGGATTCGCTTCGATTTCGATAACGCAGTGTCCGTACTGGCCGCGTCCGCCGCTTTGTTTGACATGTCTCATGTCGGACTTGCCGGACCTGGAAATGGTCTCCCGGTAAGCCACCTGCGGCTTGCCCACGTTGGCCTCGACGCGGAACTCGCGCAACAGCCGGTCAACGATGATCTCCAAATGCAGCTCGCCCATTCCGGCTATGATGGTCTGGCCCGTCTCCTCGTCGGTGTAGGTCTTAAACGTGGGATCCTCCTCGGCCAGCTTCATGAGCGCGATGCTCATCTTCTCCTGACCGGCCTTGGTGCGCGGCTCTATGGCCACGCGTATGACCGGCTCGGGGAATACCATAGACTCCAGCGTTATCAGGTTTTTCTCGTCGCACAGCGTATCGCCGGTCGTTGTGTTTTTTAAGCCCACGGCGGCGGCGATGTCGCCCGCGAATACCTGCTCGACGTCCTCGCGGTGGTTGGCGTGCATCAGCAGTATGCGCCCGAAGCGCTCGCGGCCGTCCTTGGTGGCGTTGCAGACCGTTGAGCCGGTCTTGATTGTGCCCGAATAGACGCGGAAGAAGCACAGCTTGCCCACAAACGGGTCGGTCATTATCTTGAACGCGAGCGCCGAAAAGGGCGCGTCGTCCGAAGGCGGGCGGTTGTCCTCGGAGTCGTCTTTGGGATTTATGCCCTTGATCGCGCCGACATCTAACGGGCTGGGCAGGTAGTATATGATGGCGTCGAGAATGTTCTGAACGCCCTTGTTGCGATACGACGTGCCGCACAGCGCCGGGATCATCTCGCCCGACAGCGTGGCCTTGCGGATGACGGGGCGCAGCATGTCCGGCGTGATTGTCTTGCCGTCCAAATAGGCTTCGGCAAGCGCGTCGTCGAACATGGTCAGCGCGTCGATCAGCTTTTCGTGGTACTCGGCGGCTTGGGCGGCGTGGGTTTCGGGGATATCCTCCTCGCGGATATCCATACCCAGCTCGTCATACGCGATATAAGCGCGCATCCCCACTAAGTCAATGACTCCTATAAACGAGGACTCCGCCCCTATGGGAAGCTGTATGGGCACGGCGTTGCATTTCAGGCGGTCGCGCATCATGCTCACAACACGGAAAAAATCCGCGCCCATTATATCCATTTTGTTGACGTAGGCTATGCGCGGCACGCCGTAGCGGTCGGCCTGACGCCATACCGTCTCGGACTGCGGCTCAACGCCGCCCTTCGCGCAGAACACCGTGACGGCGCCGTCCAGAACGCGCAGCGAACGCTCGACCTCGACCGTGAAATCCACATGTCCGGGGGTGTCTATAATGTTTATGCGGTGTTCTTTCCACACGCATGTGGTGGCCGCCGAGGTGATGGTTATGCCGCGCTCCTGCTCCTGCTCCATCCAGTCCATTGTCGCGTTGCCCTCGTGAACCTCACCGAGCTTGTGGCTGCGGCCGGTATAAAACAGGATACGCTCGGACGTGGTGGTCTTGCCGGCGTCGATGTGCGCCATGATGCCTATATTTCGTGTAAGTTCCAGCGGAAATTGCCGTGGCATGTGTTATTCTCCTCAAATAGTTACCAGCGGTAATGCGCGAAGGCCTTGTTCGACTCTGCCATTTTGTGCATATCCTCGCGTCTTTTTACCGCGTTCCCAAGATTGTTGGCCGCGTCCATAAGCTCGCCGGCCAAGCGTTCGCGCATGGTCTTTTCGCCGCGCTTGCGCGCGAAGGCGATCAGCCAGCGCAGACCCAGCGTCTGACGCCTTTCGGGGCGCACCTCGATGGGCACCTGATAGGTCGCGCCGCCCACGCGGCGGGCCTTGACCTCAAGCACGGGCATAATGTTTTCCATAGCCTGAGTAAACATCTCAAGCGGCTCCTTGCCCGTCTTGTTCCTGATGATGTCGAACGCGCCGTATACCACTTTCTGCGCGACGCCCTTGCGCCCGTCCAGCATTATCCCGTTTATCAGCTTAGTGACAAAACGGGAGTTATAGAGCGGATCGGGCAAAACCTCGCGTTTGGGTATGAATCCTCTTCTGGGCACAGAACTTCCCTCCTTCAAAGACTGATTTCATAGGTACTCGAAAGCGTGCCCGCTTCCTTTTGTGCCGTGAACAATCAACAGCTAACAACAAACAACAAGCACCCGCCGGCTGCCTATTGTTAACTGTCAATTGCTTAGGCGATTTTATTGCGTTATTTCGCGGTTCCCGGCTTCGGGCGCTTCGCGCCGTACTTGGAACGCGACTGGCGGCGTCCGGCGACGCCCTGCGTGTCCATGGTACCGCGTATGATGTGATAGCGTACGCCGGGGATGTCCTTGACACGCCCGCCGCGTATCATAACCACGCTGTGTTCCTGAAGGTTGTGTCCAACGCCGGGGATATACGCCGTCACCTCTATGCCGTTGCTGAGGCGGACGCGCGCGATTTTGCGCAGCGCCGAGTTGGGCTTCTTCGGGGTGGCGGTACGGACGGCCGTGCAAACGCCGCGCTTTTGGGGCGCGCTCAGGTTCGTGGGCTGTTTGCGCAGTGTGTTCAGGCCCTTTTGCAGCGCCGGCGAGGCGGACTTATAAGTCACCTGCTCGCGCCCGCGGCGAACCAATTGGTTGAATGTCGGCAAGCTATATTCCTCCTTCCCATAAAAAATCATATATTGTTATATTGCCCATTTGTACCGGCAATTAACAAACAAAGAAACCAAAGCCGGCGGCGGTCACGGCTTAAGGGCGGCGGCGACGGCCGCGCCCACGTCTATGCCGCAGGCCTTGCCCAGCCCGGCGCAGGTATCGGCGTATTCCACACGCACGCCGCTTTGCGCGCACAGACGCTCAAACGGCAGCCTGACACGCTCGTCGGCGTCGCGGGCGATTATCACGTATTCGGCAAGCCCGTCCCTGACCGCCTTGCGGGACTGCTTCAGCCCCACGACCCGATTTGTCCGCGACATCATGGCCGTTACCTCACTGAATAAAACAGAAAAATACCACTGATAATATCACTGATCAGGAATAATATCACAGGTTATCCGATATGTCAAGCAAAATGTTGCGGCCCGCGCGTACCGGTACCTTTGGAATATATATCTCCCTGACTTGGCGGCCTCATAACGACGCCGTTTTTTATCAGGTATTCCTTCAGCTCGCGGACGGTGTAGTTTTTCTCCAGTCTGGGCGAGTACAGCATACTGCTTATAATGGCCGCCTGCGCCTCCGTGCCGGTGAACAGCGCTTTCAGGTGCGCGGGCGAGCCGGCG
>WRLW01000184.1 GCA_009777435.1 Oscillospiraceae bacterium
CAGGCGCGACGGCGGCCGGAGCGGCGAATATAAGGGTACGTTCCATGAATAAATGACGCCTGAAAACGGGGCGGTATCAGTTTGCGGCCATGTCCCGCGAGCTACATATAGCTCTCCAAAATCTGGCGTTTAAAGTCAAAGCCCTCCAGCCGTATATGGATCGCGTCGCCGTCCGGCAGAGCGCCGGCGGGCGCGAGACCGACTATCTCCGAGCTTACCGCTTTAACGCCGAGGCGCGCGGCTTGGGCCGCCACGGCGTCGAAAACGGCGCGCGGCGGCGTTACGCGCCAGTCGGTCAGGTTGACCGAAACCTGAGCGGCGGCGCGGCTCTCAAGCATAAGGCCGAGCGCCTTGACGCGCGGCAGGCCGCCCGAGCTTTCCCGTATGGCCTTGGCAATGGCTTTGGCCGCCGATAAGTCGGGAGTGCCGAGGTTGACATTAAACGCTATAAGCGGCGCCCGCGCGCCCACGGCGGTCACGCCCGCGGTGGGATGCGGGGCGACTCCGAAGTCAGGCTCCCATCCGGGAAGTCTGACTTTTTCGGCCATGCCCTCAAAGCCGCCCCTGCGTATGTCCGCGAGATTAACGCGGCGCGGCGCGGACGCGGAATGGGCATACAGATACACCGGAACCGCGTGCAGACTGAATATCCGCCGCGCGGCGCGGCGCGACGCCTCGGCGCACTCGCTCATCTCCATGCCGCGTATGGGTATGAAGGGTATGACGTCGGCCGCGCCCATGCGCGGATGGACGCCGGTATGCTTAGTCAGGTCGATAAGCTCGGCGGCCCGGCCGGCGAGCAGCACGGCGGCGCGCTCGACGGCGGGCGGCTCGCCCATGAATGAGACAACCGAGCGGTTATGGTCGGCGTCGGACGAGCAGTCCATCAGGACTACGCCCGTCACGCCGCGCACGGCGTCCGCGACGGCCCGTACGACCGACATGTCGCGCCCCTCGCTGATGTTGGGCACACATTCCATGAGCTTTGGCGTCATAACTCCTTAAACACCACCGCCGTACGCGGGTGTATGTCGAAACGCAGGGTTTGGCCGTCAACAAAGCCCTGCCCCTGATGGCGGTTAAAGCCGCCGAAGCCGGGGGCGTCGGAATCAAGTACAAGGCGGTATGCTTTACCCTCCTCAACAGGGAGCGCGGCGTTATGCACCCATTCGTGGTGGAAGTTGAAGATGAAGTGGAAGCCGCCCCTGCGGTAGAGCATCAGCTTGCCGTTGTGGTCGATGTTGTGGAGCCGGGTATCGCGGCCCAGCAGCTTGCCGGTGCGCGCCAGCGCGAGCATGGCCTTGTCAAAGGCGAGCAGGTATTTGTATTTCAGCGACTGGTTGTCGGCAAGGCTCCATTGCCGGCGCGCGTAGTGATAGCTGTCGTTGTTGCCCTCACGCGGGAAATCTATCCATTCGGGGTGCCCGAATTCGTTGCCCATGAAGTTCATATAGCCTTCGCCGGCTAATGAGAAGCTGACAAGCCTTATGAGCTTGTGCAGGGCGATTGCGCGGTCTATTGACAGGCTTTGCGACGACTCGCTCATATGCCAGTACATATCGGCGTCGGCCAGATGGAACATTATGGTCTTGTCGCCCACCAGCGCCTGATCGTGGCTCTCGCTGTAACCGATGTTCTTCTCGCCCGGCCGCCGCGTGGTCAGCTCATACCAAAGCTTGCCGAGATCCCAGAACTCGTCCTTGGACGTCTTGAGCGTCTTGATCCAGAAATCGGGCACGCCCATGCTCAGCCGGTAGTCAAAGCCGATGCCGCCGTATTTTACGGGCAGCGCCATGCCGGGCATACCGCTCATATCCTCGGCCACCGTGACGGCTTGGGAGTTCAGCTCGTGTATCAGCTCGTTGGCCAGCTGAAGATACGTCACGGCGTCGGTATCGGTGGACATGCTGAAATAGCGGTCATAGCTGAGAAAATCGACGCCCAGCCCGTGGTGGTGGTACAGCATGGAGGTCACGCCGTCGAAGCGGAAGCCGTCAAAATGATATTCCTCCATCCAGTATTTCAGGTTCGAGAGCAAAAAGTGAAGCACGTCATGCTTGGCGTAGTCGAACAGCTTCGTGCCCCAAGCCGGGTGGTCGCCCTGCCCGCCGCTGTGGAAGAACTGGTAGTCGGTGCCGTCGAACTCATTGATGCCGTCCAGAGTGTTGGACGACGCGTGTGAGTGTACAAGGTCAAGCAGCACGGTTATGCCCATGCCGTGCGCGGCGTCCACCAGCGCCTTGAGGTCGTCGGGAGTGCCGAAGCGCGACGACACGGCGTAGAGGCTGGTCACCTGATACCCGAACGACGCGTAATACGGATGCTCAATGACGGCCATAAGCTGTATGGTATTGTAGCCGCAGGCTTTGACGCGCGGCAGCACGTTTTGGGTAAATTCCCGGAAGGAACTGATTTTAGGCTCCTCGGACGACATGCCCACATGGCACTCGTATATAAGCCGGGGCTTGCGCGGCTTAAAGCCGCCGTCGTGCCATTCATAAGGCTGCTCGGGCCACCATATACGGCCGTTGGAATTGCACCGGTCGTCCTGCGTCACGCTTTTTATGTAGAGCGGCAGGCGGTCAAAGGAGCGCCCGTACGCGCTCACCTCGACCTTAACAAGGCTCTGGTGCCATATGGTGTCCGCGCCGGGTATGAATATCTCCCAGCTCCCGTTATCTAACCGGTTGAGCTTGTGAGACTGGCGGTTCCAGCCGTTGAAATCGCCGAACAGTGCCAGCCCGTCGGCGCTGGGCGCCCACTCGCGGTAATACCAGCCGTCGTGGGTTTTGTGGAAGCCATAGTAATGGTGGGCGTTGGCGAATGAGGACAGCGTGGCGCCGTCTTGGAGTATGCGCCCTTTCAGATTCGCGAGGTTGCTCATTCTCAGGTTCAGGTCGTTCTCAAACGGCTTGAGATTAGGGTCGAGCTTTAGAATGTGATACCGCTTACGTTTCATACCGTTGTATCCTTTCCGTAATATTCTGGACGCGGTTAAGCAAACCTGTTTACTCAACTATCGCGGGAGGCCGCCGCTTGTGGCTGCTTGCCGCGTGGAAGCGCTCGATTACGGCGCGTTCCGCGCCGCCGACGGCCGTCTTGCCGGAGCCTATATAGCGGTCGATCGCGGCGTATGTGACTCCCATATCGGACTCGTCGGTCTGGCCCTCGAACAGTCCCGCGGACGGCGCTTTGGCGGTTATGGCGCGCGGCGCGTTGAGGTAACGCAGGAATTCCAGCACCTCTGTGGCGGTCAGGTCTGCGATGGGGTTAAAATCGCACGCGCCGTCGCCCCACTTGGTGAAATAGCCCATATACAGCTCGCTTTTGTTGCCTGTTCCGGCCACGAGCCGCCTTTCCGAGGCGGCTATGGCATACAGCGCCGCCATGCGCAGGCGCGGCGCTATGTTGATGGCGGCGGCGCTCGCCGGCGCCGAGTCCGCGCGGGCCGCCATAGAGTCCCTGACGCTCAGAGAGTTAAGCAGCAGTTCTTTTACGCCTGTGAGGTCAACTGTAACGGTTTCGATGTCAAATTGGCGCGCCAAAGCCAGCGCGTCGTCGGTATCGGAGCCGTAATTGACGGCGGAGCCGCACGGCATGATAACGCCCAGCGTGTCCGGG
>WRLW01000185.1 GCA_009777435.1 Oscillospiraceae bacterium
AGGCCCGGCTTGCCGCCGCGCCGCGCCTCGGCCATAACGAACGACGCGTCCTTTGACGGGCCGTGGTGGGCGAAACGCAGGCGTTTGGGCTCCCAGCCGTGCGCGCGCAGCGTACCGAGCAGGACGGCCAATTCTTTGGCCGGGTATACCAGCGCGAAACGCGCGCCATGGCGCGTTATCCGGGCGGCGGCGGCGCACAGCCCGGACAGGCCGTCCGCGCCGCATACGCGCGCCCGCGCTCTGGCGGCGCCGGGCGGCGCCGCGCCGTGCCCGCGGATATAATACGGCGGGTTGGCCGCCGCGACGTCGAACAATACGTCGGGGCGCGGCATCTGCTCCCAGTCGCGCAGCACGACTTGGAGGCTGTCCCGCAGCCCGTTGCGCGCCGCGTTGCGCAGCGCCGCCTCGGCGCAGGGCGGCTCGCGGTCTACGGCCGTAATGTGGATATCGGGCCGGCGCGACAGCATGAGCAGCGACAGCGCGCCGCTGCCGCAACCCAAATCACACACCCTGTCGCCCGGGCGCAGCGTTACAAATCCCGACAGCGCGAGCGTATCGGCGCCAAGCCGCGCAACGCCGTCCGGCTGCTCCAGCGTATACGCCCCTATGGTCTCAAGCATCGGCATACAAACAATAAAAGGGGGGCAGTCCCCCTTTTACAGCGCTCTCCTACCGGGGCTTCGGGGCGTCCACCGGGCAGACGCCGGCGCACGCGCCGCAATCGACGCAAGTTTCCTCGTCGATAAGGTATATCTCGTCGCCCGCGGAAATGCACGATACAACACATTCAGGCTCGCAGGCCCCGCAGCTTATGCAGTCCTCGTTGATATAATACGCCATAGCAAAACCATCCTTTCGTATTCTTGCCTGCTATTGTATATCTATCCGCGGCAAAATGCAACATTGTTTATGCCGTATTTTCAAAAAAGTCAAAAATCATTTTATGGCATACCCTCGCCCCTGAATCCCGCGCCGCGCCGCGCGTCAAGGCTCTATACCGTTCATGCGCTCCTTAAGGCTGAAATACGCCTCGAAAATGTCGCGCGCGATGGGCGCGGCGCGCGAGCCGCCCGCGCCCTTTTCAACCACCACGGCAATCGCGATCTCAGGGTCGCCGTAAGGGGCGTAGGCCACAAAAACGCCGTTGTCGGGCTTGGCCGTGGAGGTTTGCGCCGTACCTGTCTTGGCGGCGACGGCGACCTCATAGTCGGCGAACGCCGCGTAAGCCGTACCGCCCGCCTGCGTTACCATGCGCATACCCGACTGTATGGCCCTGATGTTTTCAGGAGTGAATTCCAGCTCGCTGAGAACCTCCGGGCGGATGTCGTAAGCCGCGCGCTGATAGTCATAGGCCATAACGCTCTTGATAAGGTGCGGGCGGTAGCGCGTGCCGCCGTTGGCGATGGCGGCCGTATATACGGCCATTTGGAGCGGCGTGAACATATTATACGACTGCCCTATGGCCGACTGTATGGTATCGCCCGGATTCCAGCGCAGGCCGTTGGCCGACGTATAGGCCGGCCCGGCCAAAACGCCCGCGCTTTCGGCAAAATCTAACTCAATGCCTGTCGCCTGGCCAAGCCCGAGGGCGGCGGCGTATTCGTTTATTTTTTCGATACCCGCCAAGCGGCCCGCCTCATAGAAAAAGTAGTTGCACGACACCTTCAGCGCCGCCGCGACGTTCACCGAACCGTGGCTGCCCGGATATATAAGGCATCTCGGCGTGAAATTGGGATCCACATTAACGTAATATGTGTATATGCCGCGGTCATACATATGCGTGTTCGCCTTTATGGCGCCGGCCTCAAGCGCGGCGATGCCCGTACACATCTTAAACACGGAGCCGGGCTCATAGGCGCCCGACAGCGCGCGGTTAAACAGCGGGTTGAGGGGGTCGTCAAGCAGCGCGGCGTAGCTGTCCATATACGAGCTGAGGTCAAATGTCGGATACGACGCCATGGCCAGCACATCGCCGGTCTTTATGTCTATAACGGCGGCCGCGCCGCCCTGCGCCTCGCTGCCGTCGCGCGGCGTGGCGGTATTGCGCAGGCGCGCTATGCCGCGCGCCAGCGCGCGCTCGGCGGCTTCCTGAAGGCGCAGATCAAGCGTGGACAGCACATGGCCGCCCGCCTGCGGCTCGCGCGTATATGTCTCGACCGTCACCTGACCCTCCGAATTGGTTTCAACGCGTTTTTGGCCCGACGCGCCGCGCAGCCACTGCTCGGCGGCCCTTTCTATGCCGTCCTTGCCCACCAAGGCGTCCAGCCCATAGCCTAACTCCTGATAGTATTCGCGCTCATCCTCAAAAATCGGCCCCACGCGGCCGAGCAGGTGCGCGGCGTATTTGGTGCGGTACTCGCGGGTAACGGTGTTGCTGACCGTCACTCCGGGCAGGCCGCGCTCCATGATCCGCGTCATCAGCGACACGGGGATATCGCGCGCGAATACATAAGGGGCTATATAGATATACGGTTCCTCACGCGCGAACTCATAGCGCAGCTCGGCCTCGTAGCGCACGCCCGCGACGCGGCGCGCGTCGTCGTTAGTCCATTCGCGCGGTATGTTGTACCGCACGCGCATAACGCGCATAAGCTCGTCGGCCGTCATCTCGGCCGGCAGCCCCGCGCGCTCCAGAAAAGCGGACAGACGCCTGAACGACTGCGCGGCCTCCGCCGAGTCGTTATCGATATAGCTGTATGGATACAGAGTCACCGGAAAGGTGTCCTCGTGCCCGACGCCCGCCTCCTCACACAGCATCAGCAGATCCAGCACGGCCCGCGAAGCGCTTTCGGGCGGCGCTTCGGCCTTGTTCTCGGCGGCCTTGAGCGCTGCGGCGCCAACGCCGATATCGCGGCTGAGCCGGTTGACCACAAGCTCCCGGCTGTAGCGGTCGTATATCTCGCCGCGCGCGGCCGGCACGGTCTCGTATGAATAGTACCGCGCGTCGGCCGTCTGCGGCGCGGAGGACGCGGGCAGCGGCGTGGTGTGCAGGCGGAACAGCGTCACCACTACCGCCGACGCCATGCCGAGCGTCATCAGCGCCAATACGCCTATTCGGATGTACAGCCGCGTGCCTTCCAAAAGCTCGCTCCCCCCGCGGTGACGGTTCGTCCTTTAGTTAATTTAGTATATCACGCGCGGGCCGCGGACGCAAGATTGGCGCTATGTTCTTGTCCTAAGTTTAGCGCCGCTCCCATATAGTATTGTATCCCATTATCAGGAGGGGACGGCATGAACACGCGCGCGAAACGCCTTATTCGTCCGCCGGCGGCGCTGCCCGCTCTGGCCGCGGGGCTGTGCCTCGCGGCGGCCCTGCTTCTCGCGGCGCTGTTCGCCCAGCCGTTCCGGCCGTCACGAGATGGGATTGCGCCATCTCGAAACGGCGGCGCGTTCGGCCTGCTGAAAACCATGCTTGATCTGGAGCTGGGGCTTTTCAAGCCACCGCCCGCCGTAAACGCCGTGAAAACGCTGCTGGCGCTTGAGCCGGGCCTTCCCGTCGGCGCGAAGCGCGTGACGGCGCGGGGCGGGGGGGGGGCCGCCGTTCACCCCCCCGCCCCGGCCCTCCCGGGCGGGCGGCGGCCGGCGCGCGCCGGGGCCGCCCCCCCGCCGCCCC
>WRLW01000186.1 GCA_009777435.1 Oscillospiraceae bacterium
GTTTGCGGTTTACACGGCGTCGTATGTGCCGTATGTGCGCGCGCAGGGACTGCCGTTCTCTCTGAAAAGCCTCTGGGACGTCATGATTGAGAATCAGGAGTCCATGTTCAGATACCACTCCGGGCTGAAGGACACCCACATATACGAGTCGCGCTGGTATATATGGCTGCTTAACCTCCGCCCGATGTGCTTTTTCTACGAAAGGCAAAACGGCTTGGCGGCCATCATCAACTGCCTGAACAACCCCGCGCTGTCGTGGGGCGGGTTAGCCGCCGTGATATGCTGCGCGATCAACGCCGCGGCCCGCCGCTGTTACCGCGCGGCGTTTATCCTGATAGCCTATCTGTCGCTGCTGCTGCCTTGGGTGTTCGTACCGCGCGCGACCTTCATATACCACTACTTCCCGTCGTCCATGTTCATAGCGGCCGCGCTCGGCTACATGTTCTGGCGCGCCGCGCAGGCGCGCAGAAAAGCGCATATCTGGGTGTTTGTGACGGTCAGCGTCGCGCTTTTCGCCATGTTCTACCCGGCGCTGACGGGCATACCGGTTCCGACCGGTTATGTGGCGCGCGCGCTGCACTGGTTCCCGTCATGGCCGTTTTAGAGAAGAATCAGCTCCACAGCGCCGTTATAGAGGACTACACCAGCGAGGGGCTGGGTGTTTGCCGTATTGACGGGCGGGCCGTGTTTGTGCGCGGCGCGGTGCGCGGCGACCGCTGTGTTATCCGCGTCCTCAAGGCGCCGGGCGGGCGCGGCGCGGTCTGGGCCAATATAGAGCGCGTCGAGGAGCCGTCGCCGCACAGGGAACGGGGCGGCGCGTCATGCGCCGTGTTTCCGGCCTGCGGCGGCTGTGACTGCCGCCACATGAGCTATGACGAGGAGCTGTATTTCAAGCGCCGCCACGCCGAGCAGACCCTCGCGCGCATCGGCGGCGTGACCCTGACGGCCGAGGAAATCCTGCCCGCACCGCGCGACGCTTACCGAAACAAGGCGCTGATACCCGTGGCGGCGGACGCCGCCGGACGCGCCGTGACGGGCTTCTACCGCGCGCGCAGCAACACCGTCGCGCCCTTCCAAAGCTGCCCGGCGGCCATGCCGCAGATAAACGCCTGCGCGGCGGCGCTGCGCGAATGGATAGATCGAAACGGCGTGCCCATATATGACGCCGCGAGCGGAAGCGGGCTGATACGGCGGCTGTTTGTGCGCGTGACGCGAAACGGGGCCAGCGTGCTTGCCATGCCTGTGCTGAACGGCCGCCTGCCGCGCCGCCACGTACAGACGCTGATTGACACCATGCGCGCGCACTGCCCGGAGATAACGGGTATTCTCACTTTAGAGAACAAGCGGCGCGACAACGTAATGCTCGGCGACGGGCCTGTTACGGTGTTATGGGGCTCGGAGACGCAGACCGAAACGCTGGGGCGCTTTGAGTTCGAGCTGCACCCGCTCGCGTTCGCGCAGGTGTGCGCCCGGCAGGCCGAGAAGCTGTATGACCGCGCCGCCGGGTACGCCGCGCTCCGGTCTCACGAGACGGCGGCGGATCTGTATTGCGGCGTGGGCACGCTCACGCTGTGGTTGGCCGCGAGCTGTGAGCGGGCGACCGGCGCGGAGGTTTCGCCGAGGGCTGTCGAGTGCGCGCGGCGCAACGCGCTGCGCAACGGAATCACGAACGCCGATTTCGTGTGCGCCGATATAGGACATACGCCCGCGCCCGCGCCGGCGGCGGAGGCCGCGCGGCTCGTGTCCGGGAGGGTGGACGTATGCACCGCGGATCCGCCGCGCGCCGGGATGGACGCCGCCGCCGTCGAGACAATAGCGCGGCTGTCGCCCGCGCGGCTGGTATATATATCATGCGACCCCGGCACGCTCGCGCGCGACGTAAGGCGTCTGGCCGCTCACGGCTATAAGGCCGAGCGCCTGACGCTGGCGGATATGTTTCCGGGCACGCGCCATGTGGAATGTTGTCTGATGCTAAGGCGTGTTTAGTCAAAAACGGGGGATCGGATATGGAGTTCACCGTAAGGAGCGCGTCACACGGCGATATCGGGCGCATACTTGAGATGCTGGAGCAGATCGGGGCGCTCCACCGCCGCATACGGCCCGACGTGTTTAAGGAAGGCGCGCGCAAGTTTGACCGCCCGGCGCTTGAGTCCATAATGGAACAGCCCGGCAAGCCCATATTAGTCGCCGACGGCGGCGGCCTCACGGTGGGCTACGCCATGTGCTCCGTGACCCGCCGCAAGGGTCACGGCGTCATGCTCGACGGCGCCACGCTGTTCATAGACGACCTGTGCGTGGACGAGGCGTATCGCGGGAACGGCATAGGCGGCGCGCTGTTCGGCGCGTGTGTGGAGCTGGCGCGCGGGCACGGCTGCGGCACGGTCGAGCTGAATGTCTGGGAGGGCAACGGCGAGGCGCTGAGCTTTTACGCGCGGCGCGGCATGACCGTCAGGAAGTACGGCATGGAATATAAAGTTTGAGCCTTTTCAAATTCGCGGGTTTCGCGCGGCGCGCGGAAAGGACGGTATTATGAAATATATCATTGTTATAGGCGACGGCATGGCCGACGAGCCGGTCGAAAGGTTAGGCGGCAAAACGCCGCTTGAGGCCGCGCGCATACCTGTCATGGACGCGCTGGCGCGCGCCGGAGTGACCGGCTTGGCGCGCACCGTGCCGGAAGGCTCGCCGCCCGGCAGCGACACCGCCATTTTGAGTATTTTCGGCTGCGACCCGCGCGAATATTACTCGGGGCGCTCGCCGCTTGAGGCGGCCGGGGCGGGCATTGAGCTGTCCGGCGGCGACTGCTCGTATCGCTGCAATATGATAACGCTTGACGGCGCGGACGGCGCGGAGTTCGGGCAAAGGCGCATACTGTCGCACAGCGGCGGCTCGGTAGACGGCGGCAGCGCGCTTGAGCTGATGCGCTTCCTGATGTCCGACGGGCGCTTTTCCGGGATAGCGGCCCAAAACGGGATCACGTTTTACCCAATGCCCTCGTTTCGGCATATAGCGGTTCAGACCGGGGCGGATATATCCGGCCTGCGCACGGCGCCGCCGCACGACCATTTGGGAGAGACCGCGGGCGGCCTGCTCCCGTCGGGATGCGGCGTGGCGCGCGGTCTGAGCGAGCTGACGGAGATAGCCAACCGGCTGCTCGATACGCATCCTGTAAATCAAAAACGCCGCGCCGCCGGCCAGCTCCCGGCAAACGGCATCTGGTTCTGGGCGCAGGGCACGGCCATAGAGCTGCCCAAGCTCAGGGACACTCGCGGCGTGTCGGGCTTTGTGGTGAGCGCCGTGCCTCTGGTTTGGGGCATAGGCGCGCTGACGGGGCTTGGCGCCGTCAAGCTGCCCGGCGCGACCGGCGAGCTTGACACCGACTATGAGGGCAAGGCCGACGCCGCCCTTAGGGGCTTGGCCGAAGGCGCGGATTTGGCCGTCGTGCATATCGAGGCGCCCGACGAGTGTACGCATAACGGCGACCTCGACGGCAAGATCGAGGCCATCGAGCGCATAGACGGCCGCTGTGTGGCGCGCCTGAAGGCCGGGATGGACGCGGCGGGCGGGCCTTATAGGCTGCTGATACTCAGCGACCACAGAACATTGACCT
>WRLW01000187.1 GCA_009777435.1 Oscillospiraceae bacterium
ACGCCAGTCGATAAGCTTGACGGGGCGCGCGCCGGTCTCGTCGGGCATACCGCAGCCCACAAACTCCATCATAAAGCGCGCGGCCTCGGCGGCGTTCGCGTCCGCGCCATGCTCAAGCCAGCCGTCGTAAAACAGGCAAAGCGCGATATAAAGCTTGTCCGGCGCGCCGCCGTCCGGCTCCGGCGCGCCGAGCAGGGCTATTATCTCGAGGATGTCGCGGTAGTCGGTGTTGAGCGCGTATTCGCGCCCCCCTATGACCGCCGCGCGCGGCAGATCCCATGTCATGCCTTGGGCGCGGTGCGGGCGCGGCGCGCGGACGCCTTCGACACCGCCTCGGCGGCCTGATCGCGCAGCTTCTCGCGCCGCGCGTTCAGCCCCGACTCAAGCATGGGCGTGACGGCGGCCAGCAGGTTTTCAAACACCGTGCGCCCGTTCTCCGCGATGGCCAGCAGGCTAACGCCGTCAAACGCGCCGTTGAAGCCGCAGCCGAATATGCCCGCCAGCCGCTTTTTCAAAACGCCGTCGAGCGCCCGCGCCTCGGCCAGCGCGCTTTCCACAGTATTTTTATCCGGGTTTTCAAGACTAAGGCCGTCGGTGCGCGCCCGGAGCGATTTGGACAGCTCGGGCAGCTCGCGGCACAGCTCCATGCACCCGGCGTAGACCTCCGGGTCTCCGGGGTTGACCCTCAGCACATGGCTGCCGTTTATCTCAAGCTCCACCATTCCGGTGGGGATGTTGAGTTTTTTCATATTTTACCGTCCTTTCGGTTGGCGGCGGCTCTTAAAGGCCCTCCGCGCCCTTGCCGGGGGAGGCGGCGCGGCCCGGGCCGCGCCGGTCTCCCGGTTCCGGTCAGTCCGCCGTAAACGCTCCGGCGGTCACGTCGAACGCGCCGTTGGTCTTTTGACCGGTATAGTGGATGTTGAAGGGTATCTGGTAGCCCGTCGTGTCGCCGCCGTAGCTCGTGACCTCGATGAATACCTTTTCGCGCACGGCGGGGTATCCGCCGCCGGACTGCGGCTCCCACAGCTTGACCTCCACAACGTCGGTCACAACGTCGTCTAAAGCCAGCGAGCCGTCGATTATGCCTTGGAGCCGCTCGAACAGCGGGTCGCCCCTCTCGGCGTACAGCGGCTCGACCGAGCCTTGCTTCTCATACGACGATATCTTCACGCTGGTCTCGCCCAATATGTTGGACGTCTTGTCGATCTGGGCGCCGAGCGACGGGCTGTACTCCTCGAGATCCCTGCCTATCCTTATGTAAACGTCGGCCGGCGCGCCGGGCAGCTTGGCGTTGATGTAATGCGCCATGTATTTGCGTTCGATCTTCGCGTTATCCATGCCGTATCCGTCCTTTCCTTATATCCTGTTCTGGTATCGCGCGCTCAGCCTTACGGTATAAGCGCAAAGCCCCCGGTCGGGCGGCGCGGCCGAGGCCGAGCCGCCCAAAGCCGTGAAAACCGTCGCTCCGAGCGTGCCTAAGCGCGGCGCGCGGCCGCCCTCGGATTCCGCGCGCACCCAATCCTGAAAGCCTATCAGCCATTCGGCGTTGCGCAGCGCGGCGTCGCCGCCGTGCTTCGCGAAGGTCAGCTCGAGAATAAAATCGGCCCTCAGCGTTTCGGTAACGCCGCCGGTCACGTCCTCGGCGCGCGACAGCGCGGCGACGCCCTTTGGACGCAAAGACGCCGTGTCCGCGCGCGGCTCCGAGCCGTCCGCGGTTATCACCCCCGGCATACCCGGGCACCCCTTCAGCCACTCAATAAGCCTCTCAAGCATACGCCCGCCACCTTCCTATCTTAATGTTGTTCGCGCGCAGTTAAAAACGAAGTTTTTTACTGGCAGTTAAAACGAAGTTTTTACTGCTAAGTTGCTTCGACATGCGTTACGCGGCCGTCGGGCCCGCGCATAACGCGCGTCATGCTCACGGTGTTCACGTCCGCGCGGTGGGGCGGCGGCGGCTCAGGCTCGCCGCCCAAGCCTCGCAGAACCCTGTCGCCGGCCCGCAGCGTATACTCGCCGGCGCGCGCGGTGTCCGGGTCAAACTCGTGCGGCGGTATGAAGGTCTTGCCGTCCGCGCCCTGCGGGATCACCAGCAAAAAGCCCCTGCGCGCCGCCCTTCCCAAGCCGTTCTCGGTCTCGCCGCGCGACTCCTCCAGAAAAGCGCCGCCCTTTATCACGGTCTCGCGCCACGCGTTCTCGCCGCCGCCGGCGTTGTATATGGCGACCGTCTGGCTGCACAGCGGATATATCATGGGCATACCCTCCTCATTGATACCGTCCGTTATAGACGCGGGCGTAGAGCTTCAGCGCTTCGCGGACGGCTTGCGGCTCCGGCGCGGCGCGGCCGCTCTCGTATGTCACCGACACGCTGCCCGTTGACGCCGACCTGACGGCGGGTGCTTCGGCGCTCAGCAGCATATCGGCCACGGCGCATATGGCGAGGTCGCGCGAGGCGCCGGCGTTATATGTTACCGTCCAAAGCCGTTCGGCGTGCCCGATGCGCTCGGCCGCGCGCGCGGCGAGCCGCTTAAACTCCGCGCGCGAGCCTATCGCGTTTCCGAGGTATTTTTTTAAGTAAAAATCATAGTTTGGCATGGCGGCCTATACCGCGTTCATGACAATCTCGCGCGCCGCGTCCGCGCCCGACACGGTAACGGTGTCGTTTTTGACGCCGTAGCCGTATTTGGTCAGCTTAACGGAGTAAAGGCCGTCGGGCAGCGCGAAAACGGCCTTGCCGTCCGTGCCGGTCTTTTTGCGAACGCCGCCCGCGTTGACCGTAACGCCGGCCAGCGGCGCGGAGGCGCCGTTGCGGACGGTATAGGTGATCTGCGACAGGCCGGAAGCGCCGGCCGCCGGCTCGATATAAGCGAAGGGCACGTTCAGGCGCTCCGGGTCAAGCCGCGTGGCGGGGTTGGGCAGCGCCCAGCCCATGCGCATAACGGCGCGTATGGCCAGCATGTCCTGCTGCGCGAGGCTGTACAGCACAGCGCCGGTGGCCGGGTCTATTATTGTGGCCTGATCGAGCAGCTTTACGGTAACGTCCTGACGGATGCTGTAGACCGCCGACGCGAAGCTGCCCGCGACCACCGACGCCGCGCCGTCGTCGAAAGCGCCGTTCTGCGGGAAGAACATGGGCGCGCCGTCGAGCGTATAAGGCGTCGCGCCGCCCTTCATGTCTGACGCGTAGAGCGGCCGCCCGTGGTCGTCCTTTATGGCGCGCAGCGCGGCGCGCGAGCCTATCGACGCGATAACGCCGTCAACCAGCGCCCCGGCGCCCTCGACTTTAGCCACAAGGCCGTCCGGCCCCATCAGGCTGTCGTAGGTAAGCCCGCCGGTCACGTTATTCCCGGCGTTGCGCGCGAGCGTGATAAGGTCGCTCTGCCATTCGGGCGGGCGGTTGACGCCGAAGATGGCCGCCGAGTCCACGCGCTGCCCGAACGACTCTATGATGCGCGGTATGACCTGACCTATAACGTCAAACGACGTGTCCTCCAAGACGGCCTCGGGGAAGGGCACGATAACCGCCAGCTCCGCGGCCGTCAGGTAAACGTCGTCCCAAGCCTGCTCGGAAACGGCCTTGACGCCGGTATCGCCGCCCA
>WRLW01000188.1 GCA_009777435.1 Oscillospiraceae bacterium
CGGAGCTTCGCAAGCGCGATATACCCGAGGAGACGGCCATAGAGGCCGTGGGCCACGCCGAAACCGGCGACGAGCTGATACTGGAGGCGCGGCGCATATATCAGGAATCACTCAAACAGCACGCGCTGACCACCGCCGAGGAGGCCGAAAAGGTCAGGGAGTCGGGCGGTCTGTTCATACTCGGCACCGAGCGGCACGAGAGCCGCCGCATAGACAACCAGCTCAGGGGGCGCGCCGGGCGTCAGGGCGACCCGGGCGCGTCGAGGTTCTTCATTTCGCTGGAGGACGACCTTATGCGCCTGTTCGGCACGTCGCGCATCGCCGGGATGCTCGGCTCGCTCGGGTTAGAAGAGGATATGCCCATCGACCAGAAGATGCTGTCGGGCGCCATCGAGCAGGCCCAGAAGCGCGTCGAGTCGCGCAACTTCCAAACGCGCAAGCATGTGCTGCAGTATGACGACGTGATGAACAAGCAGCGCGAGATAATCTACACGCAGCGCGCGCGCGTGCTGGACGGCCAGGAGCTGCGCGACAGGATATTAAGCATGATAGAGGACAGCATAGACCGCGCCGTGGCCGCGTCGTTCGGGGAGCATAAGTTCGCGCGCGACGCGCTTCAGGTCGAGGCGCTGATAAACCAGTTCGCGGGCCTGTTCCTCGCGCCCGGCGAGCTGCGCTACACCCGCGAGCAGCTTAACAAGCTGACGGCGGACGATTTGCGCGAAACGCTGACCGGCAGGGCCGTCAAGGCCTATGAGAAGCGCGAGTCCGAGCTGTCGCCGGCGGCCATGAGGGAATTAGAGCGCGTCGTGCTGCTGCACGCCGTCGATACCCACTGGATGGCGCACATCGACGCCATGGATGAGCTTAGACGCGGCATCGGCCTGCGCGCGTACGGTCAGGACGACCCGGTAAAGGCTTATACGCGCGAGGGCTTTGAGATGTTTGAGGCCATGAACCGGGAAATCCGCGACGAGACCGTGCGCATGGCCTATACCGTGCGCGTGCGCGGTCAGGACGCGCCTGAGCGCAGGCAGGTGGCCAGAGTGACCGGCATGTCGGGCGCGCGCCTTGACGGCGACGACGCGCCCCCGCGCCGCCCTGTGAGCAAGGCGCCCAAGGTGGGGCGCAACGACCCGTGCCCGTGCGGCAGCGGCAAAAAATATAAAAAATGCTGTGGATTTAGTAGTTCGGCTTTGCCGAACTAACGAAGAATGAACTGTGTTCATTCTTCCGGCGTGAGGATAAGTATACAAAAGCGGCGAAGCCGAACTAACGAAGAATGAACTTCGTTCATTATTTGCAAGAACAGCCGCTATGGAGGAATGAGCGTTGGCGAAGGATTTTTACGAGGTGCTTGGCGTCGGGCGGGACGCCTCGGACGACGACATCAAAAAGGCATACCGCAAGCTGGCCAAGGAGAACCACCCCGACCTGAATCCGGGCGACAAGCAGCGCGAGGCGCGCTTTAAGGAGATCAGCGCCGCGTATGAAACGCTGTCCGACGGCGATAAGCGCGCGCGTTACGACCGCTTCGGCCCGGACGGCGTTGATCCCGGCATGTACGGCGGCTATGGCGGCGGAGGCTTTGACGATTTCGACCTCAGCTCGTTTGTGTCAAGCATTTTCGGCGGGTTCGGAGGCCAGACGCAGCGGCGCACAGGCCCGTCGCGGGGCGAGAATCTGCGCGCGTCGCTGTCGCTGAGCTTTGAGGAGGCGGTGTTCGGCTGCGCGAAGGAGATAACCGTGTCGCGCATAGAGGCGTGCGACTCCTGCCGGGGCTCGGGAGCGGCGGACGGCACGCGCCCCGAGACCTGCCAGACCTGCGGCGGCTCCGGTCAGGTGCGCTCGGTAAGGCGCACGCCGCTCGGCTCCATAGCCACGGCCACCCCCTGCCAGACCTGCGGCGGCAAGGGCAAGACCATCAAAACACCGTGTCAGACCTGCAAGGGCGCGGGGATAGAGCGGCGCAAGGTGGCCATTAGCGTCAACATACCCGCCGGCATCGACGACGGGCAGACCATGCCCATAAGGGGCCAGGGCAGCGCGGGGGCCAACGGCGGCCCCGCCGGCGACGTGTTGGTCACGGTGCGCGTATCCAAGCACGCGCTGTTCACGCGCGACGGCACGTCCATACATTGCGAGATGCCCGTAACCTTCGGGCAGGCCGCGCTCGGCGCGGAGCTTGAGGTGCCCACGCTTGACGGCAAGGTGAAATATACCATGCCGCCCGGCACGCAAAACGGCGCGGTGTTCCGGCTCAGGAACAAGGGCGTACCGGCGCTCGGCTCCAAGCAGCGCGGCGACCAGTTCGTACACATAATGGCGGAGGTGCCGTCGGGCCTGAACAAGAAGCAAAAGCAATTGCTTTCGGAATTTGAGGAGATATCAAAAGACCAGCATCCGCGCTGCAAAAGCTTTCGCGACAAATGGAAGTAGCCGGCGCGGTATGACCGGCGGACAGGGGGGCGGACGTCACGGACGAGCTGTTTAACGGGATAGCCCAATATTTTTCAAACACGGCGTTTATACCGCCGGCCGTTTTGATTGTGTTCCTGACGGTGTGGATAGTGCGCTACGCCGTGATGGACAAGCGGCCGCACGACGCCCTGTCGTGGGTGCGCACCGGGCCGGAGATGCCGTTTGGCATAGCGCGGCGCGGCAGCCTGTCGAAATCGGATATCGCGCCCATGCTTGTGATAACGCTGCTTTACGCCGCGGCCGCGCTTTATAATCTGGGCAATATGAACGCGCCGCAGACGTTTTGGCGCGCCTTGCCGGATACACAGGCCGACGCCGCCCAAAACAGCGTGCTGATCGATCTGGGCGAGACCGCGTGCGTTGAGAAGCTTTATTACTACTGCGGCAACTTCAGCGGCCCGGACGGCAGGACGCACTATGAGTTCGCCATGTCGGAGGACGGCGTTGAGTACCGGGAGCAGGCGGGCTTCAGCCAGCTCCATTCGCAGACCTTTTCGTGGCGCGTGGCCGAGGCCGACGGCCTGCCCGCGCGCTATATCCGCGTGACCGCGCTGTATGCGCCCATAGAGATAGGCGAGCTGTGCGTGATAGGCGAGTATACCGGCGGGAACGGACGGGGCGGCGTTAAGCTCTCGCCCGCCGCCGTCACGCCCGAACGGGGCTGGCTGCTGTTTGACGAGCAGGGCGTCGCGCCCGAGCCCGGCGGCCCGGTCAGGACGCCCCTCAACGGCTCATATTTCGACGAGATATACCACGCCCGCGCCGCTTATGAGTTCATGAACGGCGACAGGATATACGAGACCACCCACCCGCCGCTGGGCAAGGAGATGATATGGGCCGGCGTGACCGTGTTCGGCATGACGCCTTTTGGGTGGCGTATTGTGGGCGCGGTGTTCGGCATACTGATGCTCCCGCTGTTTTACCTGCTGCTAAAGCAGCTGTTCGGCAGCACGCAGGTATCGGCGGCCGCGACGGCCGTGTGGGCGGCCGATTTCATGCACCTCACGCAGACCCGCATAGCGACCATCGACACCTACAACGTATTTTTTGTACTGCTGATGTTTTTGTTCATGCAC
>WRLW01000189.1 GCA_009777435.1 Oscillospiraceae bacterium
ATATCAAGCAAAACCGCGCAGACCAATACGGCAGGCGCCGCGTTATACGGAGACAGCGCGAACGCGGCCAAAATGAGCATATTGACGGGCGCCGTCACACTGCGCCGCAGATTGTCGAATATCTGATAGCGCGGCAGGCCGGCTAAGGGGTTTGTCTCGGAGGCGCGGCGGCCCGAGGCTCCGGGAGCCTTGTCTCCGGCGGGCACGCGGCGGCGCAGCCAGGAAGCTATCTGCCAGTCGCCGCGCACCCAGCGGTGAGAACGCTCAAGCCACGCGGATACATGCGACGGATAGCCGTCGGCCCACTCAATGTCGCCTATCAGCCCGGCGCGCAGGTATGAGCCTTCCAGCAGGTCGTGTGACAGTATGCGGCCTTCCGGCAGGCGGCCGTCCAAGCACTCCATAAACGCGTCTACGGATATCGCGCCCTTGCCCACGAACGCGCCGCGCCCGAACAAGTCCTGATATACGTCGGATACGCTTCCGGTATAAGGATCCAGCCCGCCCTGCCCGGCGTAAAGGCGCGTAAACCAGTTGACGTTGGCCGCCGTCAGCTCGACGGCCATACGCGGCTGGAGCATACCGTAGCCGCCCGTCACAACCTTCCTGACCGGATCGACGACGGGCTGATTCAGCGGATGAAGCATGGCGCCTATAAGCGGGCGCAGCGTGCCCGCCGACAGGCGCGTGTCGGCGTCAAGCGTGATCAAATATTTAACGCCGGGCAGTACCGACGGGTCGCCGACGCGCGCTCGGATACCCGACGATTTGCCGCGCAGGCTGCGCATCAATTCAATCAGCGCCCCGCGCTTGCGCTCCCAGCCCATATACCCGCGCTCGGTCTCGCTGTAAACGCGCTCACGCGAAAACAGATAGAAGCCGCCGTATTTCTGGTTCAGCGCCGAGATCTCGTGCAGGGCGGCCCGGTCTATGTCCTCCTCGCCCGGCTCCACGCGGTGTTCCCTGTCGGGCAGGTCATACAGCAGGCCGTAGAGCGCGTTGTGGCCGGCGTCGCGGTTGCACAGGCGGTACTGCTCCAGACGGCGCGCGAACTCGGCCGCCTGTTCCGGTTTGGACAGCACGGCCGTTATAACGCATAGCGCGCGTCCTTCGTCCGGTAGGCCCTGAGCGTATTCCATGCGCGGGATATGCGACGGGGGCTTCAGCCGCACGGCGGCGCAGTCGCACAGGTACTTGGCGGCGTCCCAGATCGGGACGGCCGCGGCCAGCGCGGCCCACCATCTGCCCGTCAGCGCCCATACCGCCGCGGTTCCCAGCGCCGCGGCCGCCGCCATGCAGATAAAATACACGCGTCCGGCAAGCCTCGCGCGGTTATGCCCAAGAGGCCGGGTAAAGATATAATAGCCCGCGTGACGCTTTGGGCCGTCAGGCTGTTCGGACGCTAACCGGACGGCCTGTGAGGCCGCGTTCCTCTCCGAAACGCCAAAGCGCTTAGACAGCCTGCACAGCTCCTGCCTGTACGCTATGCGGCTCTCGTCGCTCATGGATTTATAGTGTCCCGAAGGGTCGTCCCTCAAGACGCGCTCTATGGCGCTCGCCTCTTGGAGCAGCGGGTCGGCGTCGGCGGCCGCCAGCATACGCAGCGACGTTACGGCGCTGCCGAGACGCGCCGACTGAGCGGTATATTTCTCCCTCGCTCGCGCGGCCGGCCCCTCGATACCCGGAGGCGGCGCGCTTCCCTGCGTTATGGCCAAAAGCACGGCGCGCTCCGCCGCGTAGGGGTTCACGCGCGCGTCCATACGGAAGCCTTCAAGCACTTCCCGCAGCTCAACGCACACCGAGGCCGCCATTTCAAGCAGCGCGGCTTTCAGCAGCGGAATCAGCAACGACAGCTCGCGCTCGGTCAGCACGCGTTCGGACTGAAAGCCCTTCAAAAACATCTGTAAGCCCTGCAGCGTCACCTCGCCGCGCGTAACGCGCACCAGCGAGCGCATGGCGGCGCCGGCCGCGGGCCGCAGGGTGGCCCTGTCGAGCGGCAGACGGCCGGTTCCGCGCAAAGACAGCAGTACCTGCTTGCCTTCGCGCTCAAGCAGATAACGGTTGTCGAGCAGCCACTCGAACGCCTGCGGTATGCTCTGATTGGCGGCGCTCCAAGCGGCCGTCTTGCCGGATACGCTTTCAATGACGTTCAGGCTGACGGCCACGCGGCGCCTTATCGCCCGCGCGCGCGCGTATCCCTTAACGTCAAGCAGCTTCGCCTCGTTCGCGCCGTAACGCTCCAGCGCGGCATCATCAAGCTGTAAACCTAAATCCTGTCCCATTAACCGCTCCATTATCAATCGTTCTGTGTCCCTGAACAATCAGTATGGACGGTTAAGATAAGTTTTATTCCAACCTATCGTCCGTCTCCCCGCGTCCTTGGGAGCGACACGCCACTCTGGGCGTGTTCCTTTGAAAAACTCCTTTTAAGTAGACACCCGGCGGGGCTTGTGGTATACTTGTCGTGCGCTCTGTCGCCGTATCATTGTTTTCTGCGTTGGTGAGGGCAAGCAATTGCGCGTTTCAAATAGAAACAGCGGTAACTTAAATTGCGCATAGTAAATAGAAGAACCACGCAAAAGGCAGTTATTCCAATGCTTGCGTGGGAATGAGACGGTGAGATGTCTATTGCGTATATTTATGTGTTATGTGACATTTCCACTAGTGCGGTGCGAGTTTGTTGACAATTCTTTGAAAGAATCCTAGAATCATCAAAAAGTAGATTATTTATATTAGGCGGTGTTGTTATGAAATTAGTGGGATTTTATATTTTGACAAAAAATGTTGACACGATGGTTGACTTTTACAAGAAAGTATTACGCGCTGAAGCTGATGGTGAAGGTTGTCATATTGTTATCAATTTGCCCGACGGTAAAGGGGGGTTTCCGATATGGGATAATGGTGAAGTAACAGACACAGTAAATGAAAAGATGGTACTGTGGTTTTCTGTCGATAATGTTGACGAAGAATATGAAATATTATTAAATATGAATGTTCCGATAATTGAACCTCCCATTAATAATCCGTGGGGTGGGCGTCATATGGTTTTTTGTGACCCGGACGGTAATCGTGTTCGATTTGTTACCTACACAGTATAAGCATAATGTGAAGATGGACGGATTCCATCCGTGGAAACGTCACATAACAAGCGGTTTAGCGAAATGGCGGTCGGTGTGGAAGCCAGTAGTCTTCTGCTCCCTATGACCGCTTGTGTTATTTCAGGCTACGGCGCCCCCAATCCGCCACTTCGCCAAGCCGCCGGGCGTTATCGGCAATTCACCCTACTGCGGTGCAATTTTATTGACAATTCTTTGAAAAGTGCTTAGAATTGTATAGAACAGAACGTCTGTAATAGGGAGAGAATAAAAAATGCTTGTCAAAGTTGAATAATGGCTTGAGCTATGCGACGATGATTTGAAAGCGGCAAAAGCCATGCTTAAATCAAAGAATTTGTTGTGGACAGGGTTCATATGCCATCTTATCGCTGAAAAGGCTCTGAAGGCGGCAATTGCAAATACTACCAATGAAGTACCGCCAAAAACGCATGAC
>WRLW01000190.1 GCA_009777435.1 Oscillospiraceae bacterium
TGACGACAGACCGGCTTCTGCAAAGGATCGTAAAGCAGAGCTTTTACAGGGCGGCGGTACGGTTTATGGAAAGCCCGCCGGCGTGGGGTTCATTGACGGGTATCAGGCCTGCAAAAATGGCTGAACGCGCGCTTGAGGCAGGCGAGGGCAGGGCGGCCGCGGCAAAAACGCTCACGCGCGAATACTATGTATCGCCGGAGCGGGCAGAGATGTGTATAGACGCAGCGCAGAGTTCGATCGATCTGAAATCCGCGCTTGACCCTCGTGATATCGCCCTGTATGTGGGCATACCGTTCTGCCCGACGCGGTGCGCGTATTGCTCGTTTATAAGCCATGACATAGGCGGCGCGGCCAAGCTTATGGAGCCGTATACCGAGGCGCTGTCGCGTGAGATCAGGCTCGCGGCCGAAACCGTCGCCCGGCTTGGGCTGCGCGTCGTGTGCGTATATATAGGCGGCGGCACGCCCACGGCGCTCCCGGACGCTTTGCTGGCGCGCGTATTGGGCGAGCTTGAGGCGCGCTTCGACTTATCCGGGCTAAGGGAATACACCGTCGAGGCGGGCAGGCCGGACACCTTTACGCCCGAAAAAATGCGGCTGCTGAGAAGCCGCGGCGTTGACCGCGTGAGCATCAACCCGCAGAGCATGAACGAGCGGACGCTGCGCGCCATCGGGCGGCGGCACACGCCCGGCGATACATACGCGGCGTTTGATATGGCCGCCGCGGCCGGATTCCGCACCATAAACATGGACATAATCGCCGGATTGCCGGCGCAATCCGAATTGCCTGCGCAATCAAAATTGCGCGAGCAGTCCGTGGTTTCTTCCCCGGAGACGCCGGAGGAATTCGCGTATACCGTAGATGAACTGCTAAAGCTGTCCCCGCATAACCTGACGGTACACACGCTTTCGCGCAAGCGCGGTTCGCGTATGGCCGAAAACGGGGAGCCGTCCGCGGCGCCGGACGCCGCGCCCGGCGTCGCGGAAATGATAGGGTACACGCTGGATGTCCTGCCGCGCGGCGGTTACGCGCCGTATTATCTTTACCGCCAGAAACGCATGGCCGGCGCTTTTGAAAATACGGGCTGGACTAAGACGGGTCATATGGGTTATTATAATCTTGCGGTCATGGAGGAGCTTCAGACCATACTGAGCGTGGGCGCGGGCGGCGTGACCAAGCTGGTCTGCGCGCGGTCGGGGCTGATACAACGCCGGTTTAACCATAAATTTCCGGCCGAATACATCGCCGCAAGCCAAAAAACGGAGCAGAACCTGCGCGCGGCGGAAAAGTTTTATAGTGATATGGAGGCCACATGACCAAACGTGTTATCAAGCTTGACGAAATCAAAAAAGGAGTAGACGGCGGGTACGCGGCCTTTGTGGACGCCTGCGAACGGGGCTACCGCGATAAGGTTGAGGCCGCCGCCGACGCCATAGCGGACGCCGCCGAGCGAGCGCCGCTGGTGATGCTGTCCGGGCCGTCCGGCTCCGGCAAGACCACCACCGCCAATAAACTGCGCGACGCCCTGACGCGGCGCGGACGCAATTGTCAGGTAATCAGCATGGACGACTATTTCATGACTGTTGACCTCGGCACGCATCCGAGGGACAAAGATGGGCGCATTGACTTTGAGTCGCCTTACTGTATGGACATAGCGCTGTTTAACGACCATCTGGGGAAGCTCCGGCGCGGCGAGACGGTAGAGGTGCCGCACTTTGACTTCCCCAACCAGCGCAGGCACCCCAGCATGGTCTGCAATCTGACCGTGCCCAAGGGCGGCGTTTGCATCTTCGAGGGCATCCACGCGCTGAACCCGCTGTTCTCGGACGGCCTTGGAGATGCGACACAAAAGGTGTATGTGAGCGCGCGCGCCAATATCACGGACGGCGGGCGGCCTGTGTTCAAGGGCACATGGGTGCGCCTTATACGCCGCATGATACGCGACAGCAATTTCCGGGGCTGGACGCCGCAGCGCACTATGGAGCAGTGGGCGAGCGTGAGGCGCGGCGAGAAGGATTATATATCGCCGTTTAACGGAAGCGCGGACATGGCCGTGGATACCCATATGGCATATGAGGTGAGCGCGCTGCGCGGGCAGGCCATGCCGATGTTTTCCGATGTGCCGGACTGTGAGCGCGCGGCGGAGCTGCGGTCTATTTTACCGGCTTTAGAAAGCCTGCCGGACGTTCCCATCGAATTTGTGCCGGGGGACTCGCTGCTGCGTGAATTCATCGGATAGAGTAAAAATTACCGGCAAGGGCCGCGCAAATAATATAACAGGAGGTAATCCCATGAACGAGGAAATCAGGAACCTGCTCAACAGGGCGAGGGAGGTCGCGGTCAGCGCCACCGAAACGGCCGGACAGGCGCTGAACGCCGCCGGGCGCAAGGCCAACGCGATATGGGATCTCGCGCGCTGCAATCTTCAGCTCAACGACATACGCGGCGAAATCGACAGGCTTTTGCGAGAGCTTGGCTCGATGGTGTACCGGACGCATGTCAGGCCGGACACGCCTTCGGACGACCTGCCGCGCAAGCTGTCGGAGCTTGACGGGCTGTACGCCAGGCTGGCGGAGATAGAAAAGGAGCTTGAGGAGCTGAAGATAAAGCAGTTATGCCCGGTATGCGGATGCGGGTACGACAAGCAGGACGCGTTTTGCCGCTCCTGCGGCCACGCTATGGGCGGCCGCACCGGCCCGTCCGCCGATAACTGAAAGGAAGGGCTTTTATGGATACATATGAGAGGTATAACGAGGCGGCCGGATTCATACGCGGCAAAATAGGGGATTTCAAGCCCGACGCATTGCTGGTGATGGGCTCGGGGCTTGGCTTTATAGCCGATCTGTGCGAGGACGCCGCTGCGGTGTCTTACGGAGACGTGCCGCACATGCCGGCGTCCACGGCCCCCGGGCATAAGGGGCGCTTCGTGTTCGGCAGGATAGCAGGTAAACGCGTGGCCGTAATGCAGGGGCGCGTACACTCGTATGAGGGGCTGACCTTCGGTGAGGTCGCCGCCCCTATACGCATGGCGGCCATGCTCGGGTGCAAGACGATGGTAGTCACCAACGCTTCGGGCGCGGTAAATTTGGATTACAGGCCCGGCGATATAATGCTGATTACCGACCACATCAAGCTGTGCGCGCCAAGCCCGCTGACCGGAAGGAATATGGACGAATTCGGCGTCCGCTTCCCCGATATGACGACGGCGTATACCCCGGAGCTGCGCGAGACGGCGCGCCGCGCCGCCAACGGCCTGGGCCGCGCGCTGAAAGAGGGCGTGTATATGTTTTTCGCGGGGCCGCAGTATGAGACGCCCGCCGAGATACGCGCGGCGCGGCTGCTGGGGGCCGATGTGGTCGGCATGTCAACCGTGCCGGAGGTCATAGCGGCGCGGCACGCCGGCATGGGCATACTGGGGTTTTCGCTGGTTTGCAATATGGCGGCCGGCATACTCGACCAGCCGCTCACGGAGCGCGAGGTGCTCGACGCCGCCGAAAACGCCAAGGAGCCGTTTTCCGAGCTGAT
>WRLW01000191.1 GCA_009777435.1 Oscillospiraceae bacterium
TCCCGGGCCCGCGCCGCCCTCAAACCGGCGGCGCCTGCCCCCGGCGGCGCGGCGCGCCGCGCCGGGCTGGCCGCCTGCCGCTCCTCGCGTCTCCGCGTCTTTTTGGAGGCGGCGGTTCGGAGGCTTTTGATTTCTAACCTCACCGCGTCGGCCTGTACGCCGGCCAGCGCGGCCACCCTGCCCGCGTATACCTCCCGCCCGATCTCGCCCGGCATGTCCGACAGTATCCCGGCGGCCGCCCTCAGAAAATCCACACGGCCCTGGTCGGTGCTGAGGTCATGCGACGCGGCGAGCCTCGACACCCGCCAATCCATATATCCCTCGCGCTTGCCGAGAAGGCTCTCAAAGCCCGCCGCCCCGTATTTGGCGATATACTCATCGGGGTCTTTGGCTCCGTCGGGCGTCAGCATGAACAGCTTGGTATCGGCGGTCATCAGCATCGAAGCCGCTCTCTCCGCGGCCCTCGCTCCCGCTTCGTCGGTGTCGAAGGTCAGAGTTACCTCGGAGGTGTATTTCCTGATAAGCTGTACCTGATGCTCGGTAAGCGCGGTGCCCAGCGGCGCGACGGCATGGTCAAAGCCCGCCTGATGCAGTGAGATAACGTCCATATATCCTTCCGCCAGCAAAAAGCCGCCGCGCTTTGAGCTTTTAGCGAAATTCAACGCGAACAGGTTCCGGCCCTTTGAGAAAATGGCGGTTTCAGGACTGTTGATATACTTTATGTCGGAGTTTCCGACGGCGCGCCCGCCAAATGCCACGACCCTCTTTTGAGTGTTGATTATCGGGAATATCAAGCGGTTCCTGAAACGGTCGTAAACCTCGCCGCCTCCGCCCCTTAGAGCCAGCCCGCCGGCGACCAGCTCGTCCGCCGTGTATCCGAGCGCGGACATCGCTTCGACTAACGCCGCGCGGCCCGGCGCCGACGCGCCGATTCCGAAATGACGCACGGTCTTAGGCGATACGCGCCGCTTTTGGAGGTAAGCCGAAACGTCGGGGCTTCCGCCTTCAACGAGCGACGTGTGGAAGAACCGCGCGGCATCGACATGCAACTTGAACAGCCGTTCACGCAGCCTTTGCGCGTGGATATCGCCGCGCTCGTCGGGCAGCGCAATCCCCGCGCGGCCTGCCAGCCACGCTACGGCGTCGGCAAACTCCATGTTTTCAATGCGCTTGACAAACTCAATGGCTCCGCCGCCCGAGCCGCATCCAAAGCAGTAAAAGAGCTGTTTATCGGGCGACACCGTGAAGGAGGGCGTCTTTTCGGTGTGGAAAGGGCACAGGCCGACCAGCGAACTGCCGCGCCTTTTCAGGTTGACATACCCCGAAACCAAGTCGGCCAGCTCTGTGCGCGCCGTCAGTTCATCCAAAAACGCGTCGGGAAATGCCATAATCAACCTCTAAGCCTATATTTTCCATAATTTGTTTGGTATATACACGGTTAATTGCCGATACTCCAGCCTTTTGGGATGACTAACTCGCTGTAATACATAACCGCGTACCTGTCGGTCATGCACGCTATGTAGTCCGCGGCGGCGCGCTGACGCCCCTCGTCTCGCGCAATGACTATGTAATCGGCGGGCAGCCCTTCGGGATGGGCCGTAAAATACTCAAACAGCCGGGTCAGCAGTTCGCGGCCCTTGTTCTCCTGCGACTTGGCGACCGGATTGGTATACACGCGCTCAAACATAAAGCTTCTCAGCTCGTCCATAGCCTTGCCGCGTTCGGGCGACAAGCCGATTTCGGGCTTGTCCGCGCTGTAATCAATCAGGTCGCATACCAGCGTATTTATGCGCTCTGCGGGCGAGCGGCCCAATTCACGCAGATGCGGCGGCAGCGCTGACTCATCCAGCAGCCCGGCCCGCACCGCATCGTCAAAATCGTGGTTTATGTAGGCTATACGGTCGGCGTAGCGTATCAGGCGGCACTCCAGCGCGGCGGCTTGCCTGTCGCCGGTGTGACACAAAATGCCGTCGGCCACCTCACGGCATATATTAAGGCCCCTGCCGCTCTTTTCCAGCACGTTTATAACGCGCACACCCTGCTCGTTATGGCGGAAACCGCCGTCCATCAATTCATTCAGCGCGGCCTCGCCCGCGTGACCGAACGGCGTGTGCCCCAGGTCATGGCCCAGCGCGGCGGCTTCGGCAAGATCCTCGTTCAGCCGCAGCGCCCTTGCCATAGCGCGGGCTATGCGCGTGACCTCCAGCGTGTGCGTCAGGCGCGTGCGGTAGTGGTCGCCCTCCGGGCTGAGAAACACCTGCGTTTTATGCGCGAGACGCCTGAACGCCTTTGAGTAGCTCACGCGATCCACATCGCGCTGGAAGCATGTGCGGACGCCGCAAGGCCGCTCCTCGGCGGGCCGGCCCTGTGAGTCCGCCGAACACAGCGCGTATCGCGACAGCGTTTCCCTCTCGCGGCCCTCCGTGATCTCACGCACACACATACGCGCCCTCCGTATAAAAAGAAATACGGCCATTATTAGCTTATCATATAATACCCGCCCGCGCTTGTCAAGGAATATAGCATGTCAGAATTTGTCAGTTGCGTTTGCCGGATTTATTTCAGCTTACATATGGCCGACTCAACGCGTTTAAGGCTTTCCTCCTTGCCCAGCAGTACGCAAAGCTCGACGCCGCCCCCGGGCGTTGACGCTTTCCCCGACAGCGCCACCCGCAGCGGATACAGTATCTGGCCATTTTTAAGCTCCATCTCGGCGACTAACCCCATCAGCGCGGCGTGTAGGTTATCGTGCGTCCACTCCATGAGCGTCTCCAGCGTGTCAAGGATACGCGGCAGTACCCGCGCGGCTATGCTTTGATCGGTTTTCATCTTCTTGTGGACATAGAGAGACGCGTCGTATTCGGGCGTCTCGTCAATAAAATCGGTCAGCTCCGCCACATCGGAAAGCGCACCGCACCGCCCTTGCAGCAGTCCCGCGAGAAAACGCTTGTTTACAGGGCGCTTCACCGACTTTTCGATATACGGCAGCGCGTGTTCGTAAAAGCTGTCAGCGGACATCTCGCGCAGATACTCACCGTTCAGCCAAGCTAACTTTTCGATATCGAAAACGGCGGGTGATTTGGACAGGCCGCCTGTTGAAAAGACGCCGGCCAGCTCGTCAAGGGTGTATTTCTCGCGTTCGCCGCCGGGGCTCCAGCCCAGCAGAGCCACATAATTGAGTACGGACTCCCTGATATACCCCATGTTCAGCAGATCCTCGTAGGTTGGGTCGCCGTGCCGCTTGGAAAGCTTGCGGTGGGCGTCCTTCATGACCGGCGCGACATGGATGTAAACGGGCGTCTCCCAGCCGAAAGACTCGTACAGCAGATTGTACTTCGGCGTGCTGACCAAAAATTCGGCGCCCCGTATTATGTGCGTGATGCCCATGAGGTGGTCGTCCACCACGTTGGCGAAGTTATAGGTGGGCATACCGCCGGACTTTATCAATACCGCGTCGTCTATCTCCGCGTTGTCTATGGTGACGGTTCCGAACAGCGTGTCGGTAAACGAGGTCGC
>WRLW01000192.1 GCA_009777435.1 Oscillospiraceae bacterium
GGGGCGGGTGTTGTGCTTCCCCCGGGCGACCGGGGGCGGTCACTCATCGCCTCCCCCGCCTGATAGCGCGCGAGCCACTTACGGGTAATACCGTACTCGCGGTATAACACCGACTTACTTCGCTCGTGTAGCATGATACGCTCTGCGAACGCTTTCCTCGTCTTTTCTACGGTTTCCACTCCCCATGACATTGGCATCGCTCCCTGCTTCTTTTCGATGCCTTCACTTTATCAGACAAGTGTATACCATGTCCCCGCTACCTTTGTTTACTATCTTACCACGCAGCTATTCCCGCGGCGGCATTACGGGGGTGTATCGGATACGCGTTTCCGGCGGATTTTGCATGGTGGCATAGTAGTTTATCTCCCAGTCCGGCCCCTGCGAGGAATCGTTTACGCCGTCCGGCGGCGGGGCGAACACCCGGAGCGGGATTTCGGCCGGCCCGGAAAGCCTGTCGTTAAAGAAAGCGGGCGCGAGGTCGATTGTTTTCACGCCGGGCTTTTTATAGAACCACCGCCCGTTAAGCTCTATCATAAGATTGAGCCGGGCGTCGGGGCCGGAGAACGTGACCTCGCAGAAAACGGGGTCGCGCTCGAACAGCAGCGGGACGGACAGCCCGTCGGAGTCCTCGCTGCCGCCCCAGCGGAGCCGGGCCGGAAAGGACGCCGTTTCGCCGGGAGTAATAACGGGCAGATAAGGCTCCATGGACATGATTTTTTTGTATTCCTCCAAAACCGGCTGCGCGATACCCACGCCGGGATTATTGGAATCTTCGATTTCAAGCCCCAGCCGGCCCCGGTCGCGGAACTGGTAGAAGGTGACGCCGCTTATACACGGCGCTTCGTCAGGAAGGCGCGTATAAAAATCGGCAATCTGTTCCGCTTGCTCATAAGGGCCGGTTACGTCGCCGTCGGCGTTGAATTCGCTTATGACAAACGGACGCGCCGCGCCGCCGGAGCGCGCTTGGAAGCGCCCGTATTCGTAGTTGAAGCCTTTCAGGGACTCGGTGTTGCTTATCCTCTTGTGCGTATTGCCGCCCGGCTCGGCGATATCAAACGGCCAGCCCCAATGCAGTGCGACATAGGTGTCGGTAGACCAGATATCCGCGGCTTGGATGGCCTGCGCGAACTCATCCTCATAGGGCATCTTGCCGTTTTCATCGGGACGGTCGTCGCCGATACAGAGAATGGTTTTTATGTGCGGCGCGTGCCGCTTGATGATATTGTGGAAACGCACATAGAAATCAGCGACCTGCTGATATGTATAGCGTTTGTTGAAAGCGAACCAGTTGCCTGTGGCCTCGTGGTTTATACGCAGCATCAGCCGCCCGAAAGGCCGCAGGTTTTCCGCGATTTTGATAAGCTGACGGTCGGATACGGCGCAGTCAACCGTCAGTGTAAGGATTACGTCCTGACCATGACGGCGCACGTCCCGCATCGAGCGGAAGGGCTCGCCGTCTGTGCCGCCTTCAAGGCCGCCCCGATAGGGGAAGTAGTCGTCATAGGCGTAGTCCCACGCGAACCCCACGCCGGCGCCGGGTTCGACTAATGTGCTGGCGCGGGCCGGCCAGCCTTTATCGAGCGGGTAATAGCAATACATAAGGTTAACGGCGCGGTGGGGGCGTCCCAGTATATTCAGGATGTAATCCTGATCGACATATTCGCCCCGCTCGCTGCCGTCTCCAAGGTCAAGCGCGCATTTGGCGGGCCCCATATGAAGGCGGCGGATTTCCATAGCGTTCACTCCCATAAAATGATAGTATGTATGCTCATTCATTTCCGGCCATAGCCAGTATGCGGTTAACATAGCGGCGCGCTATTCCCTGTGATTCGGCAAGCTTGCGGATACAGCAGTCCGGCACCATCTCTTTTTTTAGTGCCCTGAGCAAATCAAGCTGGCCCTCAAGCCTGCTCCGCTGCTCGTTATTTAACGCGTCGCCGCTTAAAAGCCTGTCGGTCAGCCCGGTACAGCCGTGAAACGCTCTAACCCCTATATGCGTCACGCTGTCCGGGATATTGACGACCGTCAGCCCGGTGCAGCCGCTGAACGACCCATCCCCGATATGTATTACGCCGTTCGGAATGGAGACGGCCGTCAGACCGGTACAGCCGCTGAACACCTCGTCCTCAATACGCGTAATGCCGTTTGGCATATCGATATCAGTCAGACCGGTACAGCCGCCAAACGCCCAGTCCCCGATATGTATCACGCTGTTCGGGATAATGACGGCTTTCAGCGCGATACAGCCGCGAAACGCCTCGCTGCCAATACGCGTCAGGCCGTCAGGCATACGGACGTCCGTCAGGCCGGTACAGCCGCGAAACGCCTCGTTGCCGATATGCGTCACGCTGTCCGGGATGACGATGCTTTTCAGCGCCGCAAGGCCATTGAACGCCCAGTCTCCGATATGTACCACGCCGCTGGGAATGGCCACGGCGCCGTTTTCTATATCGCCTCGGCTTATGCTGGTAAGCCGTCCTTTATTGAGGTTCACGATTTTTATTCCTTTCTAAACGATATTTGAGTCCGCCGCCGCTGCATGATAATTCATAATGATTCTTTAAGATGGTGTTGCGTTATTCAGTCTCGCGGCGCGCCGGACGCCGCGGTCGTGGGATACATTTAAGCCGCCGCCGTATGGCCGTCACCTCATTCCTATGCCAAAAATATTGGCCTTATAATAATATTATTTAGGAGAAATGTCAACATGTCTGACAAATAATTTTTATCGAGTTGAAATGCCAAAACAGTTGGTGTATAATTATGTTTTCAAGGTATCAGACGGCCGCTTTATTACGGCAACGCCGGAGCGCCGGCGATTTACGTGAAATTATGAGGAAATGTAATATTTAGTTTCCGAAACAAAGAAAGAGGGAGTGAAGAATGAAGATTTTGAAAGAATTGAGGCGTCTGAACAATATGACTCAGGATGAGCTGGCCGAGAAGCTGAGCGTTAGCAGGTCGGCGGTTTCGATGTGGGAGATTGAGGCCAGCAAGCCGGACTCTGAGAATGTGCGCCGCCTCGCGGATATCTTCAACATAACCATAGATTATCTCTTGGGGCGCACCGGCGACCCGTCGCCGCCCGAGGAGCCGGTAAAAACCGAGCAGACCGCGTTTAAGGATTATTGCGCGGCGGCCGGGCTTTCTCCCGAGAGCGAGCAGGATTTGCGAAAGCATGTTGAGCTGCTGAAAATCCGGGATATGCAAAAGAGAAACATCGAGGTTTCGGGTGAGCTGTCGATAAAAGAGTGGACATGATGCTAATTAAACGACGATGCCGGCTGCTTGAGCAGCTAAAAGGTAAAACCCCGCCGGCGGGCTTGGAATGACCAAACCCATATCAGGCGGGACGGTCAAAGCATTTGGAGACGGCTGAGTTAGCAGAAGAAAACTTTGATTACTGCGTAACTTGCGGCTTTAGCGCCGAGGAAGGCGGCGTTATCTGCGCGCAAAGCGCGCCCTGTCCGGGCACGCTTTGCGCGCTTCAGACCGTTAAGTTTT
>WRLW01000193.1 GCA_009777435.1 Oscillospiraceae bacterium
AAGAAGCGCTGGCGTCCATACTTGAGGACATGCTGGCGGGCGGCGGCCGCGAGCTGCGCCTTTCCTCAAAGCCGTCGGTCGTGCTGATGGTGGGCGTGAACGGCGCCGGCAAAACCACCACGCTCGGCAAGCTGGCGTGTATGCTTGAGGCGCAGGGCAGGCGAACGCTTCTGTGCGCCGGAGACACCTTCAGGGCGGCCGCGGCCGAGCAGCTGAGCATATGGGCCGAACGCGCGGGCGCGCATATCGTGAAACAGCATGAGGGCGCGGACGCCGCCGCCGTGGTGTTCGACGCGGTGTCGGCCGCCAAGGCGCGCGGGGTTGACGTGGTGCTGTGCGACACCGCGGGGCGTCTGCACACAAAACAGAACCTGATGAACGAGCTTGAAAAAATCAGCCGCGTCTTAGACAGGGAGCTGCCCGGCCATGACCGTGAGACCCTGCTCGCGCTGGACGCGACGACGGGACAGAACGGCCTTGAGCAGGCGCGCAGGTTTACCGAGTCGGCCAAGCTCACGGGCGTTGCGCTGACCAAGCTCGACGGTACGGCCAAGGGCGGCGTGGTCATAGCGGTGGCCGGAGCGCTGGGCGTGCCGGTAAAGCTGATCGGCGTGGGCGAGAAGGCCGAGGATTTGATGCCCTTTGACCCGGAAGCGTTTGTGAGGGCTATAGTCTGAAACCGCCAAAGAAGCGGCCGTCTTATCATTCCCCGCCGCGCGGATAAGGCGTTAATAATTTATGCCGGCGCGCGGCGGCGAAATCGACGATTTATATGACCTTTGTGCTTGCCACGCATAACGCGGGCAAACTGCGCGAGATGCGTGAGCTGCTCCGGCCCTATGGCCACGAGCTGCTGTCGCCCGCCCAAGCGGGCTTTGCCGAGGCCCCGGAGGAGACCGGGGATACCTTTGGGGCCAACGCGCTGATAAAGGCCAAGGCGTGTATGCTGGCGACCGGACTGCCGTCTATAGCCGACGATTCGGGGCTTTGCGTGGACGCGCTGGACGGCGCGCCGGGAGTATATTCCTCCCGTTACGGCGACTCCGATAAGGAGCGCGTAGACCGGCTTCTGCGCGAGATGGACGGCGCCGCGAACCGCCGCGCCCGTTTTGTGTGCGCGGTGGCGTGCGTGTTTGCCGGCGGCGCCGAACTGCTCTCCGACGGCGTATGCGAGGGTGAAATTCTTACCGGGAGACGAGGAACCGGCGGCTTTGGCTACGACCCTGTGTTTTATGTGCCCGGAATGGGCAAAACCTTTGCCGAGCTGGGCGATAATGAAAAAAACGCCGTCTCGCACCGCGGACGCGCGATAAGGGGTTTTATGGAAAAGCTTGTTAAATTTTCCGGCGCGCCGCCGCTGACGAGCAAGGCGCGCGCGGAGCTGCGCGCGCGGGCCAACGGCCTTGAGCCGGTTCTGGCCATCGGCAAGGGCGGTCTGGGCGAAAGCGTGGCGGCGTCGGCCGACGCCGCGCTGACGGCGCGCGAGCTGATAAAGGCGCGCGTTTTGGAGACTTGCCCGGATACCGCCGCCGAGTGCGCGGCATCGCTTTCCGCCGCGCTGGGCGCCGAGGTCATACAGGTCATCGGCAGGCGCTTCACGCTGTACAGATACAACCCGGAGCTGCATGAGCCAAAGCCGGAGCCGCCGAAGCCGAAGCCGGCCCGCAAGGCCGGGCCTAAAAAACCGGCCCCAAAAACACCGCGCGGAAAAGGACGCGGGCGGGCATGACAGTCGCGCTTTACGGCGGCGCGTTCGACCCGCCGCATTTGGGGCATGAGGCGGTGCTGGCGGCGGCGTGCGCGGCCTATGGGCGTGTTGTGCTGATGCCGTCGGCGGAACCGCCGCACAAGGCTTTGGCGGCGCTGACTCCGGGAGACGCTCACCGTTTGGCCATGACCGCGCTGCTTGCCGAGGGCTTTGGAAACGCCGAGGTATCGGATTTTGAAATCTCGCGGGGCGGGCGGCGCTATACGGCCGACACGCTTGAGTGGCTGCGCGGCGCGCATCCGGGCGCGCGGCTCGCGCTTGTGGTGGGCGGCGACATGTTCCTGACCCTGCCCGGATGGCGGAGCTTTGAAAGCATAGCCCAAATGGCCGAGATTGCCGTGGCGTGCAGGTCGGGCGCGGAGATGGAGCGCGCGGCTGTGCTTGAGGCCGCCGGGAGGTACGCGGCCGAGTGGGGCGCGCGCGTGAAGCTGCTGGAACACAGGGCGGCTGACGTGTCGTCAACGGCTATCCGCAGCGCTTTGTCGGACGGCGGCGCGCGCCGTGACGCGGCGGGACTGCCGGAGCGCGTGAAGGCTTATATACTTGAGCATGGGCTGTATTACCCGGGCAATAAATAGCGGCGGCTGAGTATGCGCGCTCCGCGCGCTTTCAGGGAGGATGGGCCTTTTGAACGAATCGACCAGAAATGAAATACTTGCCCTATACAGCCCCGAACGCATAGAGCATGTGCTGGGCGTTGAGGAAGAGGCGGTCAGGCTGGCGCGGCGCTGGGGCGCGGAGGCGGACGCCGCGCGGTTTTCCGCGCTGCTCCATGACTGCACGAAGGAATGGGACACCGAACGGCACTTGAAATTTATCAAACAATATAATATAATTGCCAGCAAGGCGGACATACCAAAGCTGCTGCACGGCATATCGGGCGCGGCGCTGGCGCGCGTCCGCTTTGGGGCGGTGGATGAAATCTGCGCCGCCGTGAGATGGCATACGTCGGGCCGCCCGGATATGAGCGTTTTGGAAAAGATTGTCTACCTCGCGGACAAGATCGAGCCGTCGCGCGATTGTGACGGCGAGCTTCGCCGGCTGTCTTATCAGGATATCGACCGCGCGATGCTGGCAGTCATGGACTGCGGACTGATCAAGCTGCTGCGCGAGGGCCGGCATATACATCCCGACACGCTTGACGCGCGCAATTATTACCTCGCGAAGGTTAATGCCTGAGAGAAATGGGTTTCTCTCAAACGCGGGCCTCGCGCGCCATAGCGGGGCGCGAATACCGGAGAATGAGATTCTGAAAGGTGTGACTACATGCAGCCCATTGAGATAGCGAAAATGGCGGCGCGCGTGCTGGACGATAAGAAGGCCACCGGCATACGCGTGCTTGAGGTGACGGATATTACCGTGCTGGCGGATTACTTCATATTGTGTACGGCCACGTCGTCCACGCATCTAAAGACCCTGACCGACGAGGTGCAGTTCAGGCTTAAGGGCGGCGGCGTCACGCCGCACCATGTCGAGGGACATATGTCGGGCAACTGGATACTGATAGACTTCGGCAGCGTCGTGATACACCTGTTTTTACAGGAGACGCGCGACTTTTATGATTTGGAGCGCCTGTGGCGCGACGCTAAGGAGATCGACGGCTTTATTGACGACGGAAAGGACTGACACTGTGAGGCTGGATCATTGCGCTATTGAAAAAAAATGGCATGAGAAGTGGCGCGGCGCCGGCGTGGTCCATACGGAACAGGGGGGGGACAAGCCGAAAATTTATCTG
>WRLW01000194.1 GCA_009777435.1 Oscillospiraceae bacterium
CACCGACAGCTATTACGATCTGCTGCCCGGCGAAGCGCGTCAGGCGAGCTATATCGCCATCGCGCGCGGGCAGGCGCCGCGAAGCCACTGGCGGCGTCTGGGGCGCGTGCTGGCGTCCATGGATGGCCGGAGCGGGATGGCGAGCTGGACGGGAACCATGTTTGAGTATTTTATGCCGCACCTGCTGATGCCGTGCCCGGAAAATTCGCTGCTGTATGAAAGCGTGAGATTCGCCCTATACTGCCAGCGCAGGCGCGGCGACGAGCGCGGGATACCCTGGGGCATATCTGAATCCTGCTTCTTCGCGTTCGACGGCGCGCTGAATTATCAATATAAGGCGCACGGCATACCGCGTCTGGCCTATAAACGGGGGCTGGGGCAGGAGATGGTGGTCTCGCCCTACTCGACGTTTCTGGCGCTCCAGGCCGCGCCGAGGGAGGCCGTCGAAAATCTCAGGCGCTTCCAGCGTATGGGTCTGGAGGGGCGCTACGGCTTGTTTGAGGCTGCGGACTTCACGCCGTCGCGCCTGTCGGCCAACAGCGGCTTTATGGCCGTCAAGTGCTTCATGTCGCATCATCTGGGCATGAGCCTGCTGGCCGCAGGCAACGTTTTATGTGACAATATAATGCAAAAGCGCTTCATGCGCGACCCTGAGATGGGCGCGTATCATGAGCTGCTGGAAGAAAAAGCGCCCGTGGGCGGCGTGGTTATGAAGCCGCGCGGCCAGGAGGTGCCCGAAAAGCCCGCGCGCGGCGTGGTCACAGGCTGGAGGCGGGAATTTGAGGGCATAGACGTATTTTACCCGCATTGCACGCTGCTGTCCAACTCGGCGTATACGCTGTTCTGCACGGATGCCGGGCTGACCGCCTCACATTCGTCGGGGATGGAGCTGACGCGCTTTGCGTCCGACCAGTCCAAATGGGGGCTGGGCTGGCAGTTCTTTATAGAAAACGGCGGCCTGTGGACAGGGCTGACCGCCGCGCCGCTGATGTGCGGGCACGCGCGCTACAGCGCGGTTTTTGACGTCAACTCGGTGTGCTGGGACATGCGCGGCGAGTCGCTGCATACGCGCGTGACGGCGCGCGTCCCGCGCGACGAGCGCGGCGAGCTGCGCTCGGTCACGCTGACCAACACGGGGAAAACGCCCGTGCGCCTTGAGCTGTACGCTTATTTGGAGCCGGTGCTGGCCGGCCGCGCCGAATACGACAGCCACCCGGCCTTTTCAAAGCTGTTTCTGCAATGCTTCCGCAAGGGCCAGAATATCCGCGTCACGCGCCGTCCCAGAGGCGGCGGCGAGATGCACTTAGTGGTGAGCTGCGACGCGCTGGAGGCCGAATCCGAGACCTCGCGTGAAAAGGCTCTGCCGAGAGGAAACCTGTTCCCGCGCGGCGTGTTCCGCCGCGCCGCGCCCGGAGACGGCGAATCCGGGGTCGAGCCGGATCCCTGCGTTATGCTGCGCGTGCCCGTGAGACTTCAGCCGGGCGCGTCGCGCATAGTCAGGTTTTCAATGGCGGCGGCGGCCACGGCGGCCGACGCGGAGACCGCCGCCGTCCGTATCCTGCGCATTGGCGACGACGCCGAAACCGCCGGCGCCGACGGCGCTATGCGTATGCTGGGCCTAAGCTCCGCCGAGGCGCACGGCGCGATGGACTGGCTGACCGACCTTGTGTTCATAACGCACAACCGCGCGCGGCAGGCGTTCGACGCCGAGCATAACACAAAGGGCCGCGAGGCTTTGTGGCGGTGGGGCATATCCGGCGACCTGCCGATTGTGACGGTCATGGGGCCGGACGCTCAGCCGGAACGCCTCGCGCGCCTGCTCAGGCAATACCGCTTCCTGTCGCTCGCGGGCGCGAGGTTCGATTTTGTGGTAAACACTCGCGACGGCGGCGACTACAGACGCCCGCAAACGGCTTATATAATGGAAACGCTTAAAAATATGGGCTGTGAGAATATACTCGGCGCGCGCGGCGGAGTGCATGTCGTGGACGCCTCGTCATCCGCACAGGACGACGCGCGCCTGCTAACGGCGGCGTCCGCGCTCGTGCTCGACGGCCAAAAGCAAAAGCGCCGCGATATTTTCAGCTCCGCGGGCGCGCCGTCTCCCTCGGGCGCGGCGCGCCGCGAGGACGGCCGGCCCGCGGCCGGCGTGTCAAATGGCGTGCGCGCGGCGCGCGAGATGGCGGCCAAGCGCGTCAAGACCGCGTGGACAGGCGAGGGCTTCCGCTTTGAAACCAGAGACGCGCTGCCGGAGGCGGCTTGGGGGCACACGCTGGCCAACGCGGCCTTCGGGTGCCTGATGAGGGACACGGGGTGCGGCCATGTGTGGCGCCTGAACGCGCGCGAAAACAAGCTTACGCCCTGGGACAACGACCCGCGCGCGCTCCAGTCGGGAGAGACCCTTTATATAGATATCGACGGCCGCGAGGTGTCGCCCTTTGCCGCCGCCGACGGGCACGCGTGCGCCGTCACATATGGGTTCGGGTTCGCGCGCTATGAAAAAAACGTGGAAAACAAACGCGTGACCACGACGGTTTTCGTGCCGCCCGACCGCATGGCGCGTGTGATGATTATTGAGGTCGAGGGTGCGGTCAACGCGCGGCTCCATCACTATGCCGAGCTGATTATGGGAGTGGATCGCGAGTCGAGGCGCTTCGTGGTGACCGCGTGGGACGCCGAAAACGAATGTCTTACCGCGCGCAACGCGTACAACACGGCGTATCATCCTCAAACGGCGGTCTTTTGCGCCAACCCGAAGCCGCTCAGCCATACCTGCGATATATCCGCGTGGCGCGAGGGGCGCATGGGCGGTCAAAGCGGCGCGGCGCTCGAACCGTGCTTCGGCACGGTGACGCCGCTGACGCCCCGCGAGGGGCGCTTGGCCGTCGTTGTGGCGCTGGGCGCCGCCGGAAACCGGCACGGCATACGCCGCGTGTGCGAGCTGGCCGGCTTCGGGCGCGCCGAGGCCGAGCTTGAGCGCACAAAGGCTTGGTGGTCGCGGCGCGTCCGCCCCGTAGCCGTCCGAACGCCCTCGCCCGCGCTCGACCATTACCTTAACGGCTGGGCGCTCTATCAGGTGATAGTCACGCGCCTGTTCGCGCGCGCGTCGCTGTATCAATGCGGCGGCGCGTACGGGTTCCGCGACCAGCTTCAGGACGTGTGCGCCGCGCTGTACGCCGACCCGGCGCTGGCGCGCGGTCAGATACTGCGCGCGTGCGCGCACCAGTTCGAGGAGGGCGACGTCCAGCACTGGTGGCACCCGTCGAAACGCGAGCCGGGGATGTCGGACAAAGGCGTGCGCACGCGGTGCAGCGACGACCTGCTGTGGCTGCCGTACACGGTGTGCGAGTATATTGAAAAGACCGGGGATGAGGATATTCTGGGCGTCATGATGCCGTATATCGCCGCGCCGCCGCTGGAGGAGGGCCGGCATAACCGGTTTGATTCGCCGCGCGTCAGCGAGCTGAGCGAGGATGTATACTCGCA
>WRLW01000195.1 GCA_009777435.1 Oscillospiraceae bacterium
CCGTAAGGGTCTGGCCACTCGCTAAGCGGCCCCGGAATATCGCGCGCCACGCCGTCAGAGATAATGTCGAGCAGGGCCGGCAAGCCGGCCTCGCCCTCGCCGCGCAGCACATGGTCGGCGCCGCGCGCCAGCCAGTATTCCGCGTTATGCGACGCCTCGGGGCCGCCCATTACGAACACCGCGCCCGGCAGGCGCCCGCGCAGCAGCGTTAGCAGCTCAGGAAGCTTTGAGGCGTTCCAGATATACGCCGAAACGCCCACCACATCGGGCGTGTGGGCCGCGACTTTATTCGCGATATCCTCATTGCTCTGCTGGATGGCGGCCTCGACGACCTCGACGCTGTGCGGCGTCAGGGCATAACGCGAAACGCCGGCGGCCAGCGCCCAGACCGACAGCGAGGAGTGTGTATATTTTGAATTGACCGCCAGAAGCACAACCTTGCTCATAATGGGATTATTGTATCACAGCCGGGAAAGTATCGCAAACCGCCTTACTATTATGTTTATATTGACAATACGGCCGCCATGCCCTATACTATAATCAGCAAATGATAAATTTTACTTCGGAAGGGGATGTGATTATGTCGGTATTAAAGGTGATCGTGACCTAAAACCACATATCGGGCGCATGTGTTTTTCAAAGGGCCGTTATCCCTTTGCTCCGCGTGCGCCGCACAGGTGACCTTTCGTAAATACTGCTGTTGGCGGGATACGACCGTATTCCGTTTATACCGTGTGGCGGCAGCTTAAGGCTGCTTGTTACACGGCGTTTTTGCGTCCAAAAATATTTTTGCTTGGAGAGTCTGCGATGCTTGATTTGAAACTGTACGGCTATACCGAAACGCCGCCGGACGGCCTATTGCCCGGGCGTGTCACGGCGGTACACAAGGCGCGGTATGAGCTTATGACCCCGCTCGGCCCGCGGTTTTGCCGCCTGAAAACCGGCGCGTATTATGGAGAGGGCGGAGAGCCGTTGCCCGCTGTGGGAGATTTTGTCCTCTTTCAAACGGCGGCGGGCGGCGACGGCCAAATTCTGAAAACCCTGCCTCGAAAAACCCAGTTCATCCGCCGGGATCCATACGCGGGAGAACAGGTGATTGCCGCCAATATGGACTATGTGTTTATTATGACCTCTCTCAATCGTGACTTTAATATAAACCGCATAGAACGGTATCTCGCGCTTGCCCGGCAGAGCGGCGCCGTTCCCGTGGTCGTCCTGACAAAGGCCGACCTCGCCGATGACGTCGCGGCAAAAGTTATCGCGGCGCAAACGGCCGCGAAGGATACAGATATAGTTCCCATAAGCGTCGTAACAGGCGCGGGAATGGACAGGCTCAACGAATTTCTCAAGCCCGGAAAAACCGCGGTGTTCATCGGCATGTCGGGGGTGGGGAAGTCGTCCTTGTTAAACGCGCTGATGGGACAGACCGTTATGGCCGCCGGAGCCATCCGAGAGGACGACGGCCGGGGGAGACACACGACCACACACCGCCAGCTTTTTACGCTGCCGTCCGGCGCGATGGTCATCGACACGCCGGGTATGCGAAGCTTGGGCATGTGGGACGCGGAGGAAGGCGTAAGCGAAACGTTTCACGACGTGGAAGTGCTGCTTGGAGGGTGCAGGTTTTCCGATTGCCGCCATCAAACCGAGCCGGGGTGCGCGATCCGCGAGGCCGTCGGCAGCGGCCGTCTGTCCGAGGCCCGGTGGGAAAATTACAACACCCTCAAACGCGAGGCCCGGTACACCGTTGACAAAACCTCGGCCATGCGCGAAAAATGGGCGCGAAACAAGTCCATCGCGAAATGGAATAAACAGATGAAAAAGGAGATTTGGTAATCAATGGATATACACTTTCGGCTTGAAACCCCCGTCGACCACCGCGCCGTCGTCATCTTCGGCCATCCCGACTACTATCCGCGCGCCGGGTTCCGGCGCGCCGCCGAGTTCGGCATAACGACATCCGGCGGAGAAACCTTTGACGCGTTTATGGCGTATCCGCTCTATGACGGCGCTCTGGACGGCATACACGGGCGGTACTCCATCGACCCGGTATATGAGGGCCTGACGCAGGAGGACGCTATAGAGTTTGACAAGCGTTTTGCGCCGAAGGAGAGGCATATACCCATACCCATCGGCGTTTTGCTTGACCGCTTGGAACCTGACGCACGAAAGGCGATGCGGGGATTCGAGTCCCTTACTGTCATTAAAACAAGAAGTGAGCGGGAGATATCGGCGCTGGAAAGCATCGACGCAAGGGCGGTCGAAACCATCCGCGCCGTAATGCGGGAGCATGGCTTGGGATGGGGGGCCGGCCGCTGAGTTAATGCCGTCTTAAAGAGGTGTATGTATCCCGCAGGGTTTCGTGCTTAATGGCCGTAACATCGAATTTAAGCGCCCGAAATGTTATCTGGATGCAAGAGCCTATCGCGATAACCGAAACTATGGTTCCAATCCCTACCATTCCGCCCAAGAGCCAGCCGATAAGCGTTACAGATACTTCGGCTATACTTCGGCAGACGCCCGCCGGAAGCCCTGTCCTTCGGGCCAATACGACCATCAGGTTATCTCTTGGCCCCACGCCAAAGGCCGACTTCATATAAAAGTATGAGCCTATGGAAATGGTAAACAGTCCCGCAATCAGCATCATCATGCCGGCCGGCAGATTTTCCGCCGCGGGTATAAGGCCCGTCAGTAAAATAATGTCGATGAAAACGCCTGTAAGCACCATGCTCGCGATGGTTCCTAAACCAAACTTTTCACCAAGGGCCGTGACCGTTATCACTATGGCTGTCCCCGCGATTATAGAGGCGGTTCCGATGCTTAATCCCGCCGTATCGGCAAGCCCGACATGAAAAACCTCCCACGGGGCGTATCCTATGTTGGCTTTTATCGTGATTACGATTCCAAGCGCATACAAAACAAGGCCGGTCAGCATATGCGAAACACGGAGGAAAAAAACCTTCATACACAGCTCCAAAAACAGTGTGTTCTACTCCCTCGGAGGTATCGCGGGCGCGTAGCGTATACGCGTTTCCGGCGGGCTTTGCATGACGGCGCGGTAGTCTGTCTCCCAGCCGTCTCCCTGTTCGGGGTCGTTTACGCCGTCCGGCGGCGGCGCGAACACCCGCAGGGGGATCTCGGACTCCCGAGAAAGCCTGCCGTTAAAGAAAGCGGGCATAAGGTCAATGGTTTTGACGCCGGCTTTTTTGTAGAACCACCGCCCGTTGAGCTCAAGCATCAGGTTGAGACGCGCGTCCTCTCCGATGAACGTTACTTCGCAGAAAACGGGATCCCGCTCAAAAAGCAGGGGAATGGCCAGCCCGTCGGAATCCTCGCTGCCTCCCCAGCGAAGCCGGGCAGGGAAGGACGCCGCCTCGCCGGGCGTCATAACGGGCAGATAAGGTTCCATCGAGAGGATTTTTTTATACTCCTCCAAAACCGGCTGCGCAATCCCGATATTTGGGTTGCCGGGATCCTC
>WRLW01000196.1 GCA_009777435.1 Oscillospiraceae bacterium
GGGCGCGGGCAAAAGTATGCTCGCGCGCCGGATGCCGTCCATACTGCCGCGCCTTACATACGAAGAGTCGCTTGAGTGTACGCGGATATACTCGGCGGCGCGGCTGCTGCCGTCGGGACGCCCGCTGATGAGCGCGCGGCCGTTCCGCGCGCCGCACCACACCGTCTCGACGGCGGGACTGTCGGGCGGCGGCTCGGTGCCGAAGCCGGGCGAGATATCGCTGGCCCACAACGGCGTGCTGTTCCTCGACGAGCTGCCTGAGTTCCCGCGCGCGGCGCTCGAGGCCCTGCGCCAGCCGATGGAGGACGGGATGCTGACCATATCGCGCGCCAACATGGCGCTGACATATCCCGCGCGCTTTATGCTGATAGCCGCCATGAACCCTTGCAAGTGCGGGTGGCACGGGCACCCGTCGGACAAGTGCCGGTGCGCCGAGGCGTCGCTGGCCTCATACCGCGGCAAGCTGTCCGGCCCGCTGCTTGACCGCATCGATCTGCATGTCGGGGTGCGGAGCGTGGAATATTATGAGCTGACGCAGCCCGCGCGCGCCGAGGCGTCGGAGGACATACGCCGCCGCGTGGAGGCCGCCCGCGCCGTGCAGCGCGAACGCTACGGCGACGCGCGCGTGTGCAACGCGCACCTGTCCGCCGAAATGCGCGACAAATTTTGCGCGCTTGACGGCGAGGCGTCCAAGCTGCTCAAGTCGGCGTTTGACCGTCTCGGGCTGTCGGCGCGCTCTTATGACCGCATAGTCAAGGTCGCGCGGACGGCGGCTGATCTGGCCGGCGCGGAAAGCATAGGCGCGCCGCACATAGCCGAGGCCCTGCAATACCGAAGGGCGGAGCGGTGAAAATAAAAAAAGGCGGTTGAAAAATGCTGATCTACAACGCGAGACTGTACACCATGCACGGGGGCATAATCGACGGCGGCTGGATAAGGTTTGAAAACGGGCTTATAGCCGGGATAGGCGAGCCTGACACATGCCCCGCGCCGGACGGCGGCGACACGGACGCCGCCGGCGCGCCGGTCACGCCGGGGCTTATCGACGCGCATTGCCATATCGGGCTTATGGAGGATTCGCAGAGCTTTGAGGATACCGACGACGCCAACGAGTGGTCGGAGCCCATAACGCCGCATCTGCGCGCGCTCGACGCCGTAAACCCGCTTGACAGGATGTTCTCCGAGGCCCTGCGCGGCGGCGTCACGGCCGTATGCTCCGGGCCGGGCAGCCTTAACCCTATCGGAGGCCGGGCCGTCGCGCTCAAGACATACGGCCGCCGCGTTGACGACATGGTTCTGTCCGAGCCGGCCGCGCTCAAGATAGCGTTTGGCGAGAATCCGCGCCTGCGCGGTAAAAAAGACAAGCCGCCGCACACGCGCATGGGCGCGGCGGCCCTGATACGCGAGGCGTTTTTCACGGCGATAGAGTACCGCGACGGGCGGGGCGCCTTTGATATGGTTTCAGAAAGCCTGCTGCCCGTGCTGTCGGGCGAGCTGCGCGTACACGCCCACGCGCACCGCGCGTGCGACATATTCACGGCGCTGCGCATCGGGGCGGAATTCGGCTTCAGGCCGGTGATAATACACGCCACCGAGAGCGAAACGGCGGCGGATCTGCTCGGCGGCGTGAGCGTTATAACCGGGCCGTCGTTCGGCACGCGCTCGAAGCCGGAGCTGCGAAGCTTGTCGTGCAAAACGCCCGGCGCGCTGTCGGCCGCCGGCCTGAAGCCGTGTATATGCACCGACGCGCCGGAGCTGCCCATAGACTCGCTGGCCCTGATGGCCGCGATAGCCGTCAGGGACGGTATGCGCCCTTATGAGGCCCTGCGAGCCATAACCTGGTATCCGGCCGTCACCCTTGGGATAGAGGGCCGCGCGGGCGCCCTTAAACCCGGTTTGGACGCCGACGCCGTGCTGTGGAACACCGACCCGCTTGACGCCGGCGCGCGGCCGGACGCCGTGTTCGTTTCGGGGGTGAGGCGCGCGTGACCCTGACGCCCGGACGTATATCCGACCTTATAGCCGAGCTGTATATAAAGGCAAACCGCGAGCTGCCCGCGGGCGTGATAACGGCCCTCGAGGCCGCCGCCCGCGCCGAGACCTGCCGCCCCGCCAGAGAGGCCATGCGCGTTATGATAGAGAACGCGGAGCTGGCCGCGCCCGGCCCGTTGCCCATCTGTCAGGATACGGGCGCGGCGGTGGTGTTCTGCGAATGGGGCGGCGGAGTTACCCTGTCGTCCGGCACGCTCCAGCAGGCCGTGGACGCCGGCGTGGCGCGCGCGTGCCGCGAGGGCTTCATGAGGGCCTCGATGGTGTCCGACCCGCTGAGGCGGGAGAACACGGGCGACAACACGCCCGCCGTGATCCATGTGACGGTCTCCGAGGGCGAGCGCGCCGGCTTTACGGTCATGCCCAAGGGCTTCGGCTCGGAGAATATGACGGCTCTGCGCATGTTCACCCCGTCGGACGGAGCCGATGAAATAATAGAGTTCATCACCTCCGCCATAAGCGCGGCGGGCGCCAACCCATGCCCGCCGGTAATCGTGGGCGTGGGCTTGGGCGGCACGGCGGAGCAGGCCGTGCTGCTGGCCAAGCGCGCGCTGCTGCGCGCGCCGTCCGAGCGGCACGAGGACGCGTTTTACGCCGGCATCGAACGCCGCGCGCTGGAGCGCGTGAACGCGCTCGGTATAGGCGCGCAGGGCTTCGGCGGCGCGGCCACGGCGCTGGGTGTTAATATACTGACGGCGCCCACGCACATCGCGGGGCTGCCTTGCGCCGTCGCGCCGGGCTGCTGGGTGACCAGACACGCCTCGGGGTCGATAACCTGCCCCTGACATATTATCCTTTGACAGTTTTCGCGAACCGTGCTATAATGAACCCAGAAGGCCGTGTACCTTAAATAATACGGCAAGTAAACGGGAGGATGGGCAATGAAGTTTCAGTTTGTCGAGAAAAGGGTGGATATTTCAGAGGATCTGCGCGAGTATACGCGCAAGAAGGTCGGCAAGCTTGACAAATATTTTAAGCGCGAGGGCGAGGCGCAGGTGACCTTCAGCCGGGAGGGGAGCCGCATGACCGCCGAGATAACGGTGGTTTCGGAGAACCTGACGCTGCGCGTGCATGTCGTTTCGGACGATATGTACGGCGCCATAGACAGCTGCGTGGCCGGCATGGAGCGCCAGATACACAAAAACAAAACGCGGCTCGCCAAAAGGCTGCACAAAAACGCGTTTGCCCGCGAGGTGCCGCCTACCTTCGACGAACCCGTGGTAGACGAGGAAGTGGAGTTCCCGATCATCCGCAGCAAGCGCTTCTCGGTTAAGCCCATGACCCCGGAGGAAGCCATACTGCAAATGAACCTGCTGGGCCACCAGTTTTTTGTCTTTAAGGATTTTGACGACAAAGAGAGCTTCTCGGTGGTCTACAAGCGCAACGACGGCGGGTACGGACTGATCCAGAGCCAGTAATGCCCAGTC
>WRLW01000197.1 GCA_009777435.1 Oscillospiraceae bacterium
CCCCGCCGTTTGGCCCGGCGGGGCTTGGTTTCGCGTACAGTCGCGGAGACTCAGCCTCCGTAATATATTTTATCCATGTCCGGCACCCCGGGAATGGGCGTGAAGCCGCCGTCGGAGGACAGGAAGCCACATTCGCCGGGCGCGAAGTAAACCACTATCCTGTCGGGCGCGTAAAGCTCCTCGATCACGCCGAACAGCCCGTCCGCGAGCAGCTCGCCGTCGCGGTTGTAGATGGCCGCCGGCGACGTCCCCCAGTCGGTATACGCCAATATGAACGTCCTGCTTTCGCCGTCTATTTCGGCAAAGTCCTCGTATAGGCCGTAAGGTATGACTATATTGCCGTCGCCGTCGGCATAAGCGGTCTCGTACGCGCCGTCGTTTTCCCTGTAGCGGAAGTAGCCGGTCTGCGGGTTGATCCGCGTATGCTCGGTGGTATACGAGCCGTCCGCGCTTATGATACGCAGCTCCTCGGTGTAGTAGTCGATCATGGACGAGGCGTGGATAAGGCCGTCCTCACACCTGACATTGTATAAAAAGTCCTCGCCCGCGTCGTAATTGAATTCGAGCAGCCGGCCGTCCTTAGTGACGGCCGTAATTATCCCGTCGTGCTTTATCACAAAGCCGTTTTCGCCGACCCAGAAATTGGGCGGGAAGCCGCCTCTCGCCGCAAACAGAAACGCGCCGCCGCCGTCCGTGACCGTTATCTCGCTGCCGGTCTCGTGCGGACGCCTGACCAACAGGTTAACGCTGTCCATGGCGTACAGCACAACGCCGGGGTCGTGCCGGGTGCGGCAGACGTCCGTGCCGCCGGCCTTGTCTATGATTATATAGCTATCACCCGATAGGCCCGCGCCCAGATAGTCGAGATAATCAGTGTACGCAACGCCGTCGTTGATGGCGCGGGTTCCGAAGCTCACGGCCATCGCGCCGCCGTAATCAAACAGCATGGACTCTCCGCCGCGCTCGGCGTATACCGCGCCGTTATACAGCTCCATGAAATCGTATTCGCAGGGTATGACCATTTCTCCCGTGCGTATGTCGAGCAGGCCGAAATAGTATCTTCCGTCGCCGGCCGCGTTTTGGTAGCCGTCAAGGAGAGTTACCATAAGGTAGCCCTCGCGTATGCTGAAATACGGGTAGTCGTCGCCAAGCCCGAAATACAGGTCATACTCAAAGCCGGTGGTCACTGAGCCGTCAAGCAGCATGACGGCAAGCTTGCCGTCGCCGTCCATGAGCATCACGCATTGCGGTATGCGCGACATGCCGCCGCCTGTAAAATCATACTGGTAAAGGGCATAGTACTGCTCGACGCCCTCGGGCAGCGGAACGGCGGCGCCGTCCGCGCCGGCGAACATGACCGGGCCGTCGATACACTCCTTGTAGAGGGCGGGCGTGTTGACCAGCGGGAATACACCGACGTCCGGCCTGTACAGCTCCGGCGGCGCGCTCAGGCTGCAAACGGTCTCGAACGGTATGTATTCCAGCGCGTAGGAGGGCGGGCCGCCGGGGCCGCCCGTCGTGTCGGACGGCGGCGGCGCCGTCGCGCCGTTCGGCGGTATAGGCTCCTCTTCACCGCCCGGGGTGCAGGAACACATCAAAAAAGCGGCGCATAAAACAAGAGAGACCATCATGGCTGCCCTGCGCAAAACGTCACCACCCGTTAAAAATACCACATGGATATCAGACTTCCATCCCATGATATTATAGCAAAATCATCCAGTGATTTCGGTTACAGGTTGGTTACAAACGGTCGAAATATGGCGAAATAAAAAAACGCCTTAAAAAATGCGTTGTCAATTGGCTCCGCGTATGGTAAAATCACAAAACATCCCAGCATACGGAAAGGATGGGCCGCCATTATGTTCGATAACATGAACGAGTTGGGCGCGAGGCTGCGCGAGCTGCGCGAGGTGTGCGGTTTTTCGGCCGAAGAGGTGGCCGAAAACCTGAATATATCCGCCGCCGTCTATGCCGGCTATGAGCAAAACGCCGCCGATATACCCATAAGCGTGCTGTACCATGTGGCCGTGCTGTGCAAGGTTGACTTAAACGAGCTGCTGACGGGCGTGGCCTCGCATATCGACACGCTGTCGGTGGTCAGGCGCGGGCAGGGCCTGTCGGTGGACAGATACGCCGGATACAGATTTGAGAATCTCGCGTTCACGTTCCGCGGCAAGATGATGGAGCCGCTGCTTGTGACCGTCGAGCCGTCCGACGCCGACCCGGAGCCGGTGACGCACGGCGGCCAGGAGTTCAATATGGTGCTGGAGGGCGTGATCGAGCTGCTGTTTGACGGCAGGCGCGTACGTCTTGAGGAAGGCGACTGCGCGTATTTTGACCCGGGCCATCCGCACGGCCAGCGCGCCGTCGGCCAAAGGGCGCGCTTTCTTACAGTTATCGCGGAATAAGGGGGAACCGTTTTGCTGCTTGAACGTTATCTGCCGCGTGTTGATTTTGACTCATATGAGGATTTTTACGCGAATTTTAAGCTGAATGTACCCGGCGGCTTCAATTTCGGCTTTGACATAGTGGACGGCTGGGCCGAAATAGACCCGGACAAGCCCGCGCTGCTGTGGTGCGACGACCACGGCGGCGAGGAGCGTTTCACGTTCGCGGACATATCGAAGGCGTCGAACAGGGCCGCGAACGCGCTGCGCGCGCTGGGCGTCGGCAAGGGCGACGTGGTAATCATGATACTGCGCCGCCGCTATGAATACTGGATGCTGGCGGCAGCGCTCAACAAGCTCGGCGCGGTTATCGTACCCGCCTCGCTTCAGCTTACGGCCAAGGACATAGCGTACCGCGTCAAGGCCGCGGGAGCCAAGATGCTTATATGCGTACACGACGAGTTCGTGCTGTCGCAGGCCGAACAGGCCGAGGCGTCGTTTGAAAGCCCGGTGACGCGCATGACGGTCGCCGGCGGCCGCGAAGGCTGGCTGTCGTATGAGGACGAGACCGCGAAGCAGCCGGATACCTTTGAGCGCCCGTCCGGGGCCGAAGCCGCCGCCTCGTCCGACCTGATGCTGATGTATTTCACGTCGGGCACCACGGGTATGCCTAAAATGGTTCGCCATACCTTCGCGCACCCGCTGGGGCATATCATAACCGCGAAATACTGGCAGCGCGTCGAGGAAGGCAAGCTGCACATGACTGTATCCGACTCAGGCTGGGCAAAGTTCGGGTGGGGTAAGATATACGGCCAGTGGATATGCGGCGCGGTTGTTTTTGCCTATGATATGGACAAGTATATCCCCGCTAAGCTGCTGGCCAACATGGAGAAATATAAGCTGACCACCTTCTGCGCGCCGCCGACCATGTACCGGTTTATGCTTCAGGAGGATCTGACCAAATACGACCTGTCGTCCATCCGGCACTGCTTCAACGCCGGCGAGCCGCTCAATCCCGAGATATACAAGCGGTTTTATGAGCTGACCGGCCTGCGGCTGACCGAGGGCT
>WRLW01000198.1 GCA_009777435.1 Oscillospiraceae bacterium
TGGCCGTGGGCGTGCCGACCGTGGTTGACGCCGCCACGATGGCCGCCGATTTGATGGAGCAGGCCGGGCTTGACCCCGTTGAGCCTGAGATGCTGGCCGGCGTGGGCAGCGGTTTGATCGTCACGCCCAAGGAAATCGACTCGCGCGTGAGCGACGTCGCGCGCGTGGTGGGCTACGCCATAAACATGTGCCTGCACCCCGATATGAGCGTCGAGGATATCACAAACTTCCTGACATAAAAGCGGGAGCGCCGCGAAAACGGGGCGGGATAACTCCCGCCCCCCTGAGTATTCTTAAAGCTTACGCCCGCATCCGCATACTCTTGGCGTATTGCTCGGCCAGCTCGGCCGGGTTTTGCGGCTTGGCCGTCATCCGCGTGAAGGTGGAGCCGCCCGAGACATAGACCCTCTTACATTCCGGGCATATGTCGGTGTGTATGGAAACGCTGGTCTGCACATTAAGATTATGCTTGCGCGCGTCGGCATGGGCGTTGGATACATGCTCCTGCTCATGCGCGCGAACCAGCGCCCCGGCCGCCGCCGGATTCACGTTTGTGGCCGTCTTGAATGAGACCCCGATATCGTTCGAGCCGTCCTGATATTTGCGCTCGGCACATTCGCGGCAGGGCTGGTTCGCTTTATCCTCGGCCCTGCGCGATTTTTGCACCCCGATGTCGGCCGGCTTGCCGTCCGGCCCGTAAACACGCCCGTCCCCGCCGCCGCCGCCCAGCGTTAAAATAACGCCTTGCGGGGCCGGAGGCTCCGCGCCGCCCGGCTGCGGAAACGCCGGCTCGACGCCCGCGGGCATGTCCGCCGCGACCGGATATCCGGCCTGAAGATGCGGCGAAAATTGTATAATCATAATGTTCACCGTCCTGTGCGGGTATTCCTCATGTCGTATATCGTAATATCCTGCCCGGACTTTAGCGAAAATAAAAAATATTTTTTTAGGGGCTGAGCTTACCCAGCAGGCTTTCAAACCTGACGCCCTCGGCCGGCGGCGTACCGTCGGCCAGAGACAGCTCGCAGCACTCATGCACAAAGCCGGCGGCCAAATCAACGGCGTCCGCGAGCGGCGCGCCGCGCATCAGCGCGCCCACGGTCACTGAGCTGAACAGGTCGCCCGTGCCGTGGAACATCCGGCCCACATAAGAGCGGCCGATATAGGCGCAGTCGCCTGTATCGCGGTCGTAGCAGACTTGGCCTATCTTACAGGGTGACGGCCTGACGCCCGTGATCACCACGGAGCGCGCGCCGCCGCCCGACAGCTCGCGCAGCCAATCCTCATAGTCCTCCGTGCGCGAGGGCAGCGACTCATACGGCCTGTTGAGCAGTATACACGCCTCGGTCACGTTCGGGGTGATCAAATCCGCCTTGTCGGCTAACTCGCGCATACGCGAACACATATTGGGCGTATATGTTTTATAAGGCTTGCCGTCGTCGCCCATAACGGGATCCACCACGACCATCGTGTCGCCGCCGCGCTTGAAGGTATCGAAAAAGCCGGCCACCACGTCTATCTGCCGCTCGCTGCCCAGAAACCCGCTGTACAGCGCGTCGAAGCGCAGGCCCATATCCTCCCAGTGCCGGGCGGCCTCGACCATCTGCTCCGTCATATCAAAAAACGTAAAGCCCGAAAACGCGGTGTTTGCCGACAGATAGGCCGTGGGCAGCGCGACGCACTGCGCCCCCATTGCGGACAGCGCGGGCATAGCGACGGCCAGAGAGCAGCGCCCGAACCCCGAGAGGTCGTGTATGGCCGCCACGCGCTTAACTTTAGTCATCATATATCTCCTGTATCAGGGCATAACGCCCTATGTATTTTCCTCGATGAAGCTCACCACGTCGCCCACCGTACGAAATCCCGAAACATCGTCCTCCTCAATGGCGACGCCGAACTGCTCCTCAATGGACATGACTAACTCGACGATATCCAGCGAGTCGGCGCCCAATTCGCCGATATCCGATTCCTCGGCGACCGTCTCCGCCCCAATATCCAACTGCTCCGCCAGCATAGCCTTTATTTTTTCCGCGACAGAGTACATATGGACGCCCCCCTTTACCCTTATAATATTATATATGACGCCGGACTTTTTTTGCAACACTTTTTATGCTGTGCCCTGAGAATCCGCGGCAAGACGGGCCTACCTCCAAATCAGCCAGACCAGCATATAGCCGGCGGTCACGGCGGTCAGGGTAAACGGCACGCTGATTTTCATAAACTCCGCCGCCTTGACGTTATACCCCTCTTTGCGCAGTATGCCGAGCGCGGCTATATTCGCCGACGCGCCGATGGGCGTTATGTTACCGCCCAAAGTCGCGCCGGTCAGCAGCCCGAAGTATAAAACATAGGGCGAAACGTCAAGAATACCCGCTATCCCCGCGACCACCGGCAGCATGGCCGCCACATACGGGATATTGTCGATGACGGCGGACAGCAGAACCGAAAACCAAACTATGAGCGTATAGATTGCGAAAATACTGCCGCCGCTCGCTGAAACGAAAAATTTACTGATATCATCAACAATCCCGGCCTCCGTAACGCCGCCGACCACCATAAACAGCCCGGCCAGCAGCAGCAGGGTAAAGGCGTCGATATCCCGCAGGGCCGCGCGTATCCCTTTGATGTCTTTGGTTTTTATAAGCTTACGCGTCAGGCCGGCGGCGAACAGCCCCACGCAAATCAGCCCGTTTGTTATCTCCGGCTTTGATTCGGCAGGTATGAAAGAGGCCGCGATCAGCGACACGACTACCCCGAGCAGCAGAAAGGCCGGAAAGATATCGTTAACCGCCGTTCTTTCAACCGCGCCCGTTGCTTGGGTCTGCCTCCTGAATATGAACAAAAGCGTCAGCATGGCCGTCAGCGCGCTTATCTGAACAATCCAGAACAGGCCCATTTTGCCTTGGAAAACGAAAAAGTCAAGAAAATCAAGGCCGGCTTGTCCGCCCAAAAGAATAGAGGTGGTGTCGCCCACCAATGTGGCGGCCCCCTGAAGGTTTGACGACAGTGAAATGGCTATAATGCTTAGAACGGGGGAAATGTTCAGTTTTTTTGAAATGGTGAGCGCGACCGGCGCGATTATCAGAACGGTCGCCACGTTGTCGATAAAAGCGGATATAAGCCCCGCGAACAGCGACAGAGAGACAATCGCCCACTTGATGTCCGGCGTTTTTTCGATAATTAAATCACCGAGCAGCGCGGGCATTTTGGATTCAATGAACAGCGAAACGACGCCCATCGTGCCCGCTATCATCAGCAGGACGTTCCAGTTTATCGCGGAGAGCGCCTTTCCGGCCGGCAGTATGCCGAGCGTTACAAAAACGGCGGCTGAAACGAGCGCGATATGCGCCCTTTTTTTAGGGAAACCCAACAGCAATATATAAGTCAGCGCGAAAAGAGCCGCCGCCAAGGCTTTGTTCGGCATGTCCATTTCAT
>WRLW01000199.1 GCA_009777435.1 Oscillospiraceae bacterium
TACGGCATATTGCTTAACGCTTCGGGGACGCATACCTTCACCGCCGCGACATATGGTTACGGGACGCCGAGCACGCTGACCGTGACCGTTGAGAATACCGGCAATCAGGCCACCGGCGCGCTGACCGCCGCGCTTTCGGGCAGCGACGCGGTGTGCTTCTCGCTGTCAACAGGCTCAATCGGCAGTATTGTCGTTGGCAGCGCCAGCAGCTTTATCGCGGAGCCCATCACCGGCCTTGGGGCCGGGACGTATACCGCCACCGTTACGGTGAGCGGCGGCAACGGCATTTCAAGCAGCTTTGCCGTAAGCTTTACGGTTAATAAAGCGTCCGGCGCGGCGGTTGATACGCCGGCTGTGAGCGGCGAGCCTTCACATAACGGCCTTGCGGCCGGCGCGGTGGACGCGCCCGCCAACGGTCAGACCGTTGAATACGCCATCAGCACGGCAAGCAACGGCACCGGCCTGTCCGAATGGCAGACGGGCACGGCGTTCACCGGCTTAGACGCGCTGACCGCTTACTACGTCTACGCCCGCTCGGCGTCTAACGATAACTATAACGCGGGTACGCCGAGCGTTAGCGCGGCCATTACGACAGACGCGGCGCCTGAGCCGCAGTTTGACCCGTCGCCCGAACCATCGCCCGAACCATCGCCCGAACCATCGCCCGAACCGTCGCCCGAACCGTCGCCTGAGCCGTCGCCCGAGCCGTCACCTGAAACGTCACCTGACCCGGCGCCCGGGCCGTCACCTGACCCGGCGCCCGAGCCGTCGCCCGGCCCGTCGCCTGACCCGTCGCCCGGCGCCACCGTTTCAGTTGACGGCAGGGAAATCTACGCGGGAGAGGTAACGGTCGAGGACGACAGAACCATCTTAACGCTTAATCAAGAGGTGCTTAACAAGGAGATAGAGATTGCTAACCACGATGTAGATGTATTAGTCGTCGTACCGACCGGCAGAGAAACGGCGGAGGCGCAGCTTGTGGTTAAGAATGTAGACGACATGGCCGATAAGGGTATGACGCTCACCACAAAGGCAGGCGGCGTTAAATACGATATACCCGCGACATCCATAAATACCAGGGACATCATGGAAGCGCTGGGCGCGAGCGACACGAAGCTGGTGCCTGTCAGCATTTCCATCACCGCGTATGCCGAAACGCCCACCTTTGTAAATACGGTTTTAGGAGTAACCGGAGTTGTTCTTGTTCTTCCGCCCGTTGAGTTTTATGTCACGGCAATATACAGCGGCAAAACTGTGGAGGTTACGGAGTTCAGCCAATACGTGAGCCGTACGGTAGAGATAACGGAGGAAGAGTCAAAGCTTATCACCACTGCCGTTGTGGTTGAAGCGAATGGAACAACGCGCCATGTGCCGACGGCTGTGTATCAGGACAACGGCAAATGGTATGCCACCGTATACAGCTTAACAAACTCCGTTTACGCGCTGATATATCAAGAAAAAACGTTTCTTGATATTAATGACAAATGGTATGAGTCCGTCGTGAAGGAAGCGGCAAGCCGCGGCATTATTTCAGGCGTTGGCAAGGGTATGTTTGACGGTGATAGGCCTGTAACGCGCGCCGAGTTCGCCGCAATCATCGTTCGGGCGCTGGGACTCCCGGCAAATGGTGTCGGCGCTGTGTTCAGCGACGTGCCGGCGGACGCATGGTATGCCGGCGCTGTTGGCAAGGCTTATGAGTACGGATTCATAAAAGGTGTGGGCGGCGGGAAATTCGCGCCCGGCAGACTGATTACCCGTCAGGAAGCTATGATACTGATATACAACGCCGCCAAATTGGCGGAGTTCGCGGGCCATATGAGCGGCATCAGCGAGTTTGGCGACGCCGGAAGCGTTAGCGAATGGGCGCTTAGCGCCGTGGAGTGGAACGTGGGTTCGGATCTGATTGTAGTCACAAACGGTAGGCTGCGGCCAACAGACCATATCTCGCGCGCAGAAACGGTTGTTCTTGTGTTGAGGTTGTTGCAGAAAGCCGGTCTGGTAGACGAGAGGGCATTAACACACGTAACAAAGCCGGATTGATATTAAAACAATACCTTACCCTCGCGCGGCTCTTTCATCCCTTCTTCGGCGGAGCATTTTATACACCGACGGTAAGTGCCGAGAGGCGACCCGCTTTGCAAACACGATGCTCCAATGCTTTTTGTCTCTGAATGCGCCAATAAGCTTGCGCGGGTGCCGTTTCCCCAACACCTTGCCATCAAGCTTGCTAATCTCCCGCTCTAACCTCTCACCGCTCAATGCCTTATACAGGCTTCGGTACTGCTTCATCAGTTTTATAAAACTATAGCGGATGTACATCATGTCGCTTCTCGAATACCCGGGCATCCGAAGCTGGACCGGATCGTGGGGACTGACGCTCGGATCGATGAAACCCGCCTCCAAGGCAATTTCTCTCAATTTAGTCGTCGGGAACGGCTGGAACATGCTTATGATAACGTTATCGGTGTGCATCCGCGCGTTGAGCTTCACCGTTTCCAGCGACAGCTCCAGCGTCTCGTGCGGCAAGCCAAGGATATTGTAGGCATTTACAATTATCCCGGCGGCCTTAAGCAGGTGCGACACCTCCACGATGTGGTCATTGCTCATTACGCGGTATAAATATTTTTTTCTAAACTCCTCATTGCCGTTTTCCAGGCCGATCGTAACCAAATAACACCCTGAATCCGCCAGTTCCTTAATCATTTTTTCGTTCAGGAGATCTATACGCAGATTGCAGACATATTTCTTCTTGATTCGCTCTTTATAGAGCGCCGTGAATGCGTAGAACCAGTCCTCATAAACGTTTAAAATTGCATCGTTGAAGCTGAAACATTCGATCCCCGGGTCTTTTTCCAAAACCCGTTCCAAAAGCCGGATCGCATTTTCGGGCGAACGGAAACGCGCGTAATTGGACTTGTCCGCGTATAAGTTCCGCAGCTGCGCGTTCGCGCAATATGTGCATGAGAAAATGCAGCCACGGCTGACTATGACCTCAGCCGTGTTCTGCTGCGCGTTGCTCCTGAGCTTTTTATAGTCAAATATGTCAAGGTCCGGAAACGGCAGCGAGTCCAAATCGGCGATAAAAGGCCTGAGGGGGTTTTTATGTATCGTGCCATTTTGCTCCATGACCCAGAAACTGTCTGCGTTTAAATCCGGCGCCCCGTGCTGTGCGTAATGGTTCACGAAGTCCAGGCATACGTGTTCGCCTTCGCCAATGCAAATTGCATCTATCCCCCGCAGGCTAATTACTTCCTCCGGGGCGAGCGACGGATGGTACATACCTGCCATTACGTATACATCAGGCAGTTCCTCGTCAAGCCACTCGGCCATCTGCGCCGCAAATTCCAAAGCGCTTGTCCTGACGCTCATCCCAATCATGTCGGGGCCATATTCCTTGACCTTGCTCAAAAACTCCGCCCTGTCCGGCATATAG
>WRLW01000200.1 GCA_009777435.1 Oscillospiraceae bacterium
GGGAGAAATGTCCCGCCATGGCGCTGAGCCTGCGCGACGCAAGCGTTATAATCGGGAAAACGACGGATATTTTAACCGCGGCCTCAAGCCTTATACTGAACTGCGTTAAAAAGCTGGCGGGCATCCCGGACGACATGCACCTTATAGCGCCTCATGTCCTGGGGCCTATGCTGATGCTAAAGGAAAAGATCCTTTGCGATAAAGACCCCCTGCTTAACCTTGAGGAGGTGCTGAACGCGCTGAGCATATGCGCCGCCGCCGACCCGTCCGCCGAAAAGGGGCTTTTGAAGCTCCATGAGCTGAAGGGGTGCGAGGCGCACTGCTCACATATCCTCTCAAAGTCCGACGAGAGCGCGCTCAACAGATTAAGCATAAATGTTACATGCACGCCTGAGTTCCCGTCGAAAGACTTATATTATTAGCGGGTTCTAAGCTTTAGGAGGGAAGAAATGAAAATCAGAGTTGGAGCCGTCGGATACGGCAACCTCGGCAGGGGCATGGAATACGCGATCGCCCAAACCCCGGACATGGAGCTGCGCTGTATAGTTACGCGCAGGGAGCCGTCCGGCGTAAAACCGGCGACGGACGGCGTGGAGGTTCTGCATATCGGCGATATACGGCGCCTTGCCGGCGAGGTTGACGTGATGGTGCTGTGCGGAGGGAGCGCCACCGACCTGCCGGCGCAGACGCCGGAATTCGCGAAACTGTTCAATGTGGTGGACAGCTTCGATACCCACGCAAAGATACCCGAGCATTTCAAAAACGTAGACGGCGCGGCTAAGAGCGGCGGGCATACCGCGATTATTTCCGCCGGGTGGGATCCGGGCCTGTTTTCTGTGAACAGGATGGTCTCCGAGGCAGTCCTGCCCGCGGGCGGCAGCTATACGTTTTGGGGTAAGGGCGTTAGTCAGGGACATTCCGACGCGATTAGGCGCATAGAGGGCGTGGCCGACGCCAGACAGTACACCGTGCCCGTACAGAGCGCGCTCGAAGCTGTGAGAGGCGGGCAAAACCCGGAGATAGACACAAGGCAGAAGCATACGAGGGAGTGCTTTGTGGTCGCTAAGGAGGGCGCGGATCTCTCAAGGATCGAGCGGGAGATAATAACAATGCCCGACTACTTCGCGGACTACCATACCTCCGTGCGTTTTATATCGGCGGAGGAGCTTGCCAAAGACCACTCGGGAATGCCTCACGGCGGATTCGTCATACGCGGCGGCAAAACCGGGCGCGGCAATGAAAACAGCCAGATTATAGAATACGGGCTGAAGCTCGACTCCAACCCTGAGTTTACAGCGGGCGTGTTGACCGTATGCGCGAGGGCCGCCTGCAGGCTCAACGCGGAGGGCGTGACGGGCTGCAAAACGATGTTTGACATACCACCCGCGTATTTCAGCGCGGAAAGCGGAGACGAGCTGCGCAAGAGGTATCTCTGAACCGGATATTATACAAGGAGGCAGACCCATGAAAACGGTTTATAACGGAAAGACAAAGACGGTCTTTACGGACGAGGCGACGGGAGAGTATTTCCTGTTTTTCAAAGACGACGCCACGGGTGAAAACGGGGTCTTTGACCCAGGCTCCAACACCGTGGGCGGCAGCGTTTCGGGCAAGGGGAAAACCGGGCTTGCCATTTCAAAATACTTTTTCGAGCTGATGGAGAAAAACGGCATCCCCACCCATTGTCTGGGCGCGGACATTGATAAGTGCCTGATGAAGGTGCGCCCCGTGACCGTTCCCAAATTGGAATTTGTGCTGCGCTACTTCTCGGCGGGCAGCATGTGCCGCAGGTTTACGCTTCAGCCGGGCATCGCCTTTGATCCCCCCTACGCCGAAGTCACGCTCAAGGACGACGACCAGGGCGACCCGCTGATAAGCGAACGGCTCTGCCTGATGAAGGGCTTGCTAAACGAGGGCGAATACCAGAAAGCGATAGACTTGCTGAGAAGGGTGGGCGGCGTTCTGCGGGACGAGCTGAAAAGGCTGGGGCTGACCCTGATAGACTTTAAGATCGAGATCGGCTTTGACCAACAGCGCAACATATACGTCGCGGATGAAATCACGCCTGATATCTGGCGCGCGCAGGACGCGTCCGGCAAGGTTCCGAACCAAATCGACAGCGCCAGGCTGATGGCCGGCGTCCTGAATATCACGCTATATGATTAAAATAATCGACTATAAGGCCGGAAACTCCCCAAGCGTACTCAACGCCGTAAACCGGCTTGGATACGGGGCGGAGCTGGCGCGCAGTCCACGCGAGCTTGCCGGCGCGTCGCATATCATCCTTCCGGGCGTGGGCAGCGCGAAGGCCACAATGGAATCTCTGCGCGAGACGGATCTGTTGAGCGCGCTGGAAAACGCGGTGCTGAGGGAGAAAGTCCTGTTTATGGGTATTTGCGTGGGTATGCAGATACTGTTCGAGAGCAGCGAGGAGGAGTCCGCGGACTGTCTGGGATGGCTCAAGGGCCGGGTCGTAAAATTCGACGCCTCGCGGGTCAGGGTGCCGCAGATGGGATGGAACCGGGTGCGCTTCTTGAAAAAAACCGCTGTTGACGCCCAAGACGACTTTTTCTATTTCGTCAACTCCTATTACGCGAAACCGGAAAACGGCTCCGACCTGTGGGGGACGGCGGACTATAACGGCCCGTTCGCGGCGGCGGTTTGCAGGGATAATATCTGCGCGGCCCAGTTCCACGCCGAAAAAAGCGGCGAAGCGGGGCTTGCGCTGCTGGGCGGCTTTCTCAGTCTGAGGAGCGGGGGTATGGTATGCTGACCAAAAGATTGATCGCCTGCTTCGACATTATAGGCGGCAGGGTAACAAAAGCCGTGCGATTCCAGGACAATATAGACGTCGCCCCGGCCGAGGAGCTGGCCGAGGCCATGTATCGCGCGCAAATAGACGAGCTGATTTTTTACGACGTGACCGCCAGCGCGGAAAAGCGCGGCGTTGATATCGAGACCGTTAAAAGGGTCGCGCGCCGCGTCTTTATACCCTTTACCGTGGGCGGCGGCATCAAGAGCCTCGGCGATATGTACGAGACGCTGAAAGCGGGCGCGGAAAAAATCAGCGTCGATTCGATGGCTGTCAGGAACCCTCAAATCATCGCCGACGGCGCAAGGGCTTTCGGGTCGCAATGCGTCGTGCTGTCCACTCAGGTCAAGAGAAACGGGCAAATGCCGAGCGGCTACGAGGTGTTCATAGACGGGGCAAGGGTGGCCACCGGCATGGACGCCGTTGAGTGGATAAAACGCGGGCAGGCGCTCGGCGCGGGAGAGATATGCCTGAACAGCATCGACAACGACGGGATGCTGACGGGTTATGATATCGAGCTGATGAAACTGGCCGAAGCGAACGTTTCGGTTCCGCTCATCGCCTCGGGGGGCGCCGGCTCGCCCGCGCACCTGAAAGCGCTGTTC
>WRLW01000201.1 GCA_009777435.1 Oscillospiraceae bacterium
CTCCTGTAACCTCGGGTATATGATTAAGCCCCAGCGTCCTGATATCGAACAGGCCGCCGTACGCGCCGGCCTTTGGGTCATAGGCGCCGAAAACCACGCGCGGCACCCGCGCGTTAGCTATGGCGCCGGCGCACATGGCGCACGGCTCCAGCGTGACGACCATCGTGCAACCGGTCAGCCGCCAGCCGCCCAGCGCGCGGCAGGCCTCGGAAATGGCCTCTATCTCGGCGTGCGCGAGCGCGTCGCGCCCGCTCTCTCGGCGGTTATAACCGCGCCCCACGATCTGGCCGCCGCGCACGATTATACAGCCGACCGGCGCGTCGCCTATGGCGGCGGCGGTTTGGGCCAGCTCGAGCGCGCCGGCCATCCATATACTGTGTTGATCCAAAGCGCGCGTCCTTTCCGTTCAGCCGCCATGCTCCTCCAAAAAGGTCAGGAAGCTCTGCGGCTTGTATACCCTTGAGCCGAACTCGGACACGGCGGGCGGCAGCTTGCGCCCCGCCTGCTCGCGCACGGCTATGTAATAGACGCCGCCGAGGTCGAATACCCTGTGCTGGCCGCACGCCGCGCGGCGCCGCGCGGACAGCGACATCAGCTCCAGCAGGGCGTCGGCGTCCGGCAGCCGGAAAAAGGCCCACTGGCCCGGCTCGCTGTCCTCCAGCAGGGCCACGACCATAGCGCCGCCCTTACCCACAAACGCCGATATCTCAAGCGGGTCGGCGGACATGCCCATATCCCTCAGCGCGCCGCGCACCAGCGTCAGCGCGGTCGGCTCGTCTATCAGGCCGCGCCCCACGCGCGACAGCTCCTCCGCGTCCAAAAATAATGTCAGCCCATTGGAGCCTACCGTATGTACAGTCAAGAAGCAACACTCCCCTCATGCCGATTATAGCCTATAGGGAAGCGCAATTAAAGTGAAAAAATATGGTATCAGGAGCTTTCCCCGCCCATGCGCGCGGCGGCGCACGCCAGCGCCGCCAGCCCCCAGAAATACGCCGACATATAAGGCACCTCAAATATGTTCTCGAACATGCAGTGCGTGAGCACTCCCGCCGCCGAGGCCAGAATGGCCGCCGCGCGCGGCCTCATATACGTCCCGCGCACGCGCACGGCGGCGCGGAACAGGGTGGCTATGGTGACGGCTATGAGCAGCAGATAGGCGCTCAGGCCGGCAATGCCTGTCTCGACCAGCGTTTTGAGGTAATAGTTATCTAAATAATGGTATGTCAGCCACTCGACGATCGGGTTCTGCATGGCCACAGCGCCGCCGTAGCGCCCGTGCCCCATGCCGAACAGATACCCCGACCCGCGCAGCAGCATAAAGCCTATCTCCTGACGGCCCGCGCGGCCGCCCACCTGCGACGCCACGGCGAAGTCGTCGGTCATCACAAACGACAGGCGGTTCATAACGTCGGGTATGAATATTATCACGGCGGCGGAGGCCAACAGTATGAAAAACAGCCTCCTGTCCTGAAGCGCTATGAAAACTATCGCCGCCGCCATAAGCCCCAGCCAAGCGCCGCGCGAGAAAGTAACCAGGCACGCCAGCCCCTGTACGCCGGCGCACCCCCACCAGAATAATTTGCGCTCCCACGAAAGGCCCTTTTGGTAGGCCAGCGCGACCGACAGCGGCATCAGCATGACCATCAGGTCGCCCATGATGTTCGGGCTTCCGGTGATGGAGAACGCGCGCGAGCGCACGCCCATCTCGGTATGCGTCAGCCATGTGACGGGTATGGGCGCCGCCGTTATATACTGGTAAATGCCGTGAACCGCCAATACCGCGCCCATCAGTACCATCACGCGGTATACAAGCTCCCAGTCGCGCCGGTCGCTCACCATGCGGGACAGCACCAAAAACCACAGCAAATACTGCGCCGTGGCGCGCATACCCGACAGCCCGACGCTGAAAACCGCCGAGTTATAGAACAGCAGGAACACGCACAAGCCCATAAACAGCAGCATGGGCGCGTCGATGGGCGTATAATGGCCCGGCGTACGGCGCGCCATGCGCCGCAGCAGCACATACAGCACACAGGCCAGCAGCAGCGCGTTGTGCCACAGCGGCCCGAGCATATCGGGCATGGACGGCAGCCGCGCCAGCACGTCGAGCGGCAGATACAGCGCGAACATCAAAAGCAGCGGCCGGCGCACCCCAATACCGCGCAGAGCCTTTAGAAAACGGCTTTCGCGCAGAACCGGCGACGCGGACAGCAGCGCGCACACCGCGCGCAGGGCGCTTCCGCGCCACAGGCGCCCGGCCGTCGAGCCGGCGCGATACAGCGCGCCGTTCAGGCGCGTGAGCAGGGCGGCGTATAGCGGCGTGTGCCCTGACGCGCCGGCGGCGCCCATAAATGAGCCGCCGTCCGCCCAGCGGTATAGGGCCGCTCGCGTGACGCCGCTCGCGTACATGAGCCTGAGCCGCTCGGACGCGCGGCCCAGCAGGCCCTCCGGCCACCGCCGTCTGACGGCGGCGGTCAGGCGGCCTATCGCGCTCGCGTTAAACAGGCGCTCGATCATAGGTCTTGCGTGCTGAGCCGAGTGACCATCCCGGCAAGCTCTATGGTCTTTGTTTTGATTATGAACTGCTTTCCGACGCGCACCTCCTGCGCCCCGACCTTGAGTATGGCGTTGTCGCTCGGTATGACGGCCTCCATGGTAAAGGTCACGTCAAAGCGCACCGGATCCTCTGTGGCGCCGACCGTGCCGTCGGGCAGATCGACCTGCACCACGCTGTTGCGGTAGGATATGCCCGTGACTAACGCGTCGGGCACGATGCTGTTGCCGGCGACCATCTTATCCGGCATCTGCTCCTTGAGCAGCGACTCCACATACTCCCACCTGACGTTATACGACGTGGCCACAAAGCTCAGCTTGACCTTGGGGGCCGCCAGCTTGGCCACCTGCGCGCTGAATAGCTGGTAGCACACGCCCGCCGCAACCAGCAGGACTGCCGCAAGCACCAGCGCGTCCACTATATTGAACCTCGGCGCGCGTTTTTCGGTACTCATATCAATCGCTCCATCCTTCTTACTCCGTTTTCAGCAGAAACTCAGTCCAGATGCGGCTGTGCAGCTCCTCGGAGTCCGGGCTGATATTCTGAATCATCTCCATATTGCCCCCAATTCCGGCCGGCAGCGTCAGAAATCCGCGGAATTCCTCGGCGATCAGCGGGTCGGCGGCCGCGTTGGTGCTGTAGTAGCCCAGATACTCAAAGCAGCGGGCGGACTGCTCGGCGTCCAGCAGGTAGTCGAGAAACTTATGCGCCGCTTCGGCGTTGGGCGCGTTTGAGGGTATAAAAGCGGCCATGATGCCGAACCCCAGCCCCTCGGACGGATAAACCACCTCAAGCGACGGGTCGGCCAGCATGGCGGCCGTTCCCTGCGAGGTGTACATGACCGCCGCCGA
>WRLW01000202.1 GCA_009777435.1 Oscillospiraceae bacterium
ATCGGTGTGGCGGAAAAACCGGGGCCGGCGGGGGAAGGCGGGGGAAGGGTGGTAAAGGAAATCGCCCTGCGCGGCCGGAGCCGCGCGCGCGGCCAGTCTATGGCGGCCGGATACGCGCTGAAGCTGCTTTTGGATTCGCTTTGAAAGCTAATCGCCCGAAAAACACAGGCGCATCAAATCGCGGTTTTGGGCGAGACCGCGGGCGCGGGCAAAAGTTACCTTGTAATTTCAACGGTTTTTCAGCCATAATAAATATGAATTCCCAATAAAACGACCAGCGTAAAAGAGGTGTAACTTATGAACGGCTTTATGAAGGGCGTGTGCGTGGGCATGATGACAGGCGTGGCGCTGACCATGACCGTGGCGCCGTTGGATAAAAAACGCATCATGCGGTCGCCCGTCGGCAAGACATTCAAGACCTGCAAATCGGTCATAAACGACATCCACGACGCGTTTTGACGGATCAGACGCACACCGCCGGGCCGCGCGCCGTAAAACGCCGCGCGGCCCGTTTATTTTTGTTTGACAATATTTCCTAAAAAGTGATATAATTCATTTTGGGGTAATGTCTTATTATTTGAAGGGGGGTATTCCAATGAAATCAACCGGCATAACGCGCAAAGTTGACGAGCTTGGGCGCATCGTACTGCCCATTGAGCTCCGCAGGCATCTCGGCATAGAGGAAAAATCCGAGCTTGAGATTTTTGTGGAGGGCAGCTCGATCATACTGCAGCACTCGGGTCAAAGCTGCGTCTTTTGCGGAAGCCTGAAGGCTATTATGCCATATAAGGGCTGCAAGGTATGCGGCGCCTGTGTCCGAGACCTTACCAAACATAAAAAGGAATAAACAAAAGCGCGAGGGGGGAATTGATTCCCCCCTCGAACCTTTCAACAGGGCTTGCGTTTAATACATGTCCATGCCGCCCATGCCGCCGCCGGGAACCGGAGGAGCGGGAGGCTCTTTTTTATCGGCCACAAGCGATTCGGTGGTCAGCACCATCGACGCGATGGACGCCGCGTTCTCAAGCGCCGAGCGCGTGACCTTGGTGGGATCGACGATGCCGGCCTTTACCATGTCGCAATACTCCTCGGTCAGCACGTTAAGCCCGTAGCCCTTCTTGCCGGACGACATGATCTTGTCCAGAATGACCGAGCCTTCCAGCCCCGCGTTGGCCGCGATCTGGCGGGCCGGCTCGCCCAGAGCCGACATCACTATGCGCACGCCCGTGCGCTCGTCGCCCTCAAAGCTGGTGAGCAGCTTCTCGACGGTCTGCATGGCGTTGATATAGATGGCGCCGCCGCCGGGCACGATGCCCTCCTCAACGGCCGCGCGCGTCGCGTTCAGCGCGTCCTCCATGCGCAGCTTCTTTTCCTTCATCTCGACCTCGGTGGCCGCGCCCACTTTGATGACCGCGACGCCGCCCGACAGCTTCGCGAGGCGCTCCTGAAGCTTCTCACGGTCGAAATCGGACGTTGTGGTCTCTATCTGCGCCTTGATCTGCGCAACGCGGTCGTTGATATCCTTGCGGTCGCCCGCGCCGTCCACGATGATGGTGTTCTCTTTTTGCACCTTTATCTGGCGGCATCTGCCGAGCTGAGTGATCTTGGTTTCCTTGAGGTCGGAGCCAAGCTCGTCGGAAACGACCTCGCCGCCTGTCAGCACGGCGATGTCGCGCAGCATATCCTTGCGGCGGTCGCCGAAGCCGGGGGCCTTTACGCAAATGCAGGTAAACGTTCCGCGCAGCTTGTTGAGCAGCAGGGTCGCGAGCGCTTCGCCCTCAACATCCTCGGCGATGATGACGAGCTTCTTGCCGGCCTGTATGATCTGCTCAAGCAGCGGCAGTATATCCTGCACGTTTGATATCTTCTTGTCGGTAATGAGAATCAGCGGCTCGTCTACCACGGCTTCCATTTTCTCGGTATCAGTGACCATGTAGTGCGAGATATAGCCGCGGTCGAACTGCATACCCTCGACCACCTCGGAGAAGGTCTCGTTGGTCTTTGACTCCTCGACGGTGATAACGCCGTCGGCGGACACGTTGTCCATGGCTTCGGATATCAGCTTGCCGATGGTTTCGTCGCCGGACGACACCGACGCGACGCGCGCGATGTCCTCGGAGCCGGATACCTTGTGCGAGCCGGCCTTAATGGCCTCGACGGCGGCCTCGACGGCCTTTTGGATGCCGCGCTTCATGATCATGGGGTTGGCGCCCGCCGCCACGTTCTTCATGCCCTCGCGGATAATGGCCTGCGCGAGCAGTGTGGCCGTGGTGGTGCCGTCGCCGGCCACGTCGTTTGTTTTGGTTGCTACTTCCTTCACGAGCTGCGCGCCCATATTCTCAAAAGCGTCGTCCAGCTCGATCTCCTTGGCTATGGTCACGCCGTCGTTTGTGATAAGCGGCGCGCCGAACTTCTTGTCAAGCACGACGTTGCGGCCCTTGGGGCCGAGCGTGATTTTCACGGTGTCGGCCAATTGGTTTACGCCGCGCTCCAGCGCGTGGCGGGCGTCCTCACCGAAAATGATTACCTTAGACATGATTTCCCTCCTCCGTTCAATTAACCTTCAACAATGGCCAGAATATCGTTTTGCTTGACCACTACAAGCTCGTCGCCGTCTATTTTGACCTCTGTGCCGGCATACTTGCTCATTATTACCTTGTCGCCCTCTTTGACGTGCATGGTGATCTCCTTGCCGTCCACAACGCCGCCCGGCCCGACGGCCAGCACTTCTGCGACCTGGGGCTTTTCCTTGGCGCCGGAGGTCAGGATGATGCCGCTCTTGGTGGTTTCTTCGCTTTCCACCATCTTGAGTATCACTCTGTCCGCAAGTGGTTTGAGTTTCATGGATATCCTCCTTCATGTAATGTATGATTGACAGCCGGCGATTGGCGCAAAAGTCAAAAGCCAACTGGCAATAACCTCTGATCCGCGTCTCTCAGTTATCCTCGTCCACGGGTGTGAAGTCGGCGTCGTATACGTTGTCGCTGTTCGGGTTGACGCCGCTTTCGCCGTCTTGGGCCGCCTGCTCCGGGGTCGCATAGATTTTCTCGCTGACGGCGTAGAATTCCTTGGCCAGCGCCTCGGTTTTGTCGCGTATATCCTGCGTGTCTCCGTCCTTGAGCGACGCCTTCAGCGCGTCGAGCGCGGCGCCGACCTTGGCCTTGTCGTCGTCGGACAGCTTGTCGGCAAGCTCGCCGAGCGTCTTTTCGCTTTGATACACCATCTGGTCGGCGTGGTTGCGGACGTCGGCATCCTCCTTGCGCTTCTTGTCCTCCTCGGCAAACTGCTCGGCCTCCTTGACGGCCTTTTCGATATCGGCGTCGGACAGGTTGGTGGACGCCGTGATGGTTATATGCTGCTCCTTGCCCGTGCCGAGATCCTTAGCCGAGACATTGACGAT
>WRLW01000203.1 GCA_009777435.1 Oscillospiraceae bacterium
GATCATCTCACTGCTTTTCCCTGTGGGTGTCGTCCGGCGTTTTACATATTTGGCCGGAGGTCTGTGGCTCGACCCCCCTGGCCCGGCACGGCCGACGGACGCCGCCGCCGCCGATACGCCGTCGGACGCCGCCGCCAAATAATATTTGGCCGCGCACGCAAAACGCCACATCTGATAACCGGCCGGCTCAAGCTTCCGCACAACGGCTTCGTGCGCCGCGCGCATCGGCTCGGTCAAGCCACGGCGGAACGCCCGCGTACGCGCCCGCGCCCAAGCGCCCGCGCGCCCGCTTCTGAGCGCGCCCGAGACATATACTCGCGGCTTCCCGCTTTCGGAAATCATACTCCGGCCCAACACGCTTTGCGCCATTTTCAAACCTCAATTCAAGTCCTGATGGGTAATAAACCGGAAATTATGTCAACCAATGACAAAGATGGGATTTTGGTTTACAATTTAGTTACAAAATAGTTACAGGGACAGTGTAGCAAACTTTGGTATATCTGTCAATAGTTTTTTCGGATAAATCAAAAAATCCCGCGCGGCCGCGCGGCGAAAGAGCAATATTCACGAATTGTTTATTTTCTTTTTTACAAATCATGCTATAATATCCGCGTGCTTCTATTAAGGAGGGGTTTCTTTGATACAGGTAAGCGGTCTTACCAAGCACTACGGGCGCCATCTGGCCGTGGACGATATAAGCTTCACGGTGAAGGACGGCGAGATATTGGGCTTTCTCGGCCCCAACGGCGCGGGCAAATCCACGACCATGAACATAATGACGGGCTACCTTTCGGCCACGCGCGGCGACGTTACCATCGACGGCTTCGATATCCTCAGAGAGCCTGAAAAGGCAAAGCGGCGCATCGGGTATCTGCCCGACGTGCCGCCCATATACGGCGATATGCTTGTAAGCGAGTATCTGTCCTTCGTGTGCGACATCAAGGGCGTCAAGCGCTCCGAGCGCGCGGCCCAGCTGAAAGGCGTGGCGGAAGCCGTCAAGATAGCCGATGTTTATAACAGGCTGTGTAAAAACCTTTCAAAGGGCTATAAGCAGCGCGTCGGCCTCGCGCAGGCGCTGCTGGGCAGACCCGCCGTACTCGTGCTTGACGAGCCTACCAGCGGACTCGACCCGAAGCAGATCATAGAGATGCGCGACGTGATACGGCGCTTGGGCAAAAAGCACACGGTCATACTCAGCTCGCATATCCTGTCTGAGGTCAGCGCGGTCTGTGACCGCATAATGATAATCAACAAGGGGCGCGTCGTGGCCATAGACACTCCCGAGCGGCTGTCCGCTGGATTTGGCAAGAAGGACAAGCTTCTGGTGCGCGTCAAAGGCTCCAAGAATGAGGCGCTGTCGGTCATGAACGGCATCCCGTCCGTGCGCGGCGCGCGCGCCGAGGCCGTCAGGGAACCGGGCACCGTGGACATATTGGTCGAGGCCAAGCCTGAAAGCGAGACCGGGCCGCAGTCCGATATGCGCGAGGCGCTGTTTTACGCGTGCGCCCAAAATAATCTGCCCATACTTATGCTGTCGAGCCAGGATCTGACGCTGGAGGAGATATTCCTGCAAGTCACCGACGTCTCCGAAGTCCGCGCGCCGCGCCGTGGCGCTCCCAAAAAGGCCGCGCGCGCGCCTAAAGAAACGCAGCGGGCGGCGCCGGAAACCGGCGAAAGCACCGGGGAGGAAGGACAATGACAGCCATATTCAAAAAAGAGCTTCGCACATATTACAACTCAATGATGGGTTACGTTTTCCTGACTCTGCTCGTGGTTATGATCGCCGTTTACTTCGCGTTTACCGGCGTGTTCGGCATGAATACCAACTACGGGCAGGTACTCGCGTCGTTCTGGGTAATCATAACGACATTGCTGATGGTGTCGGTACTCACCATGCGGCTGTTTGCAGAGGAGGCGCGCCAGCGCACCGATCAATTGTTATACACCGCGCCCGTCACAACCGCGCAAATCGTGTTGGGCAAGTATTTCGCCGCCTGCTGCATGTTGCTGGCGGGAACCCTGATATCGGGCATAAACCCGCTTATGGTGTCGTCATACGGCATCATACCGTGGGGTTCGGTACTAACGGCGCATGTCGGGTTCTTCCTGATGGGATGCGCGTTTATATCGGTCGGTATGTTCATATCGTCGCTGACCGATAACCAGATTATCGCCGCCGCGGGTTCGTTTGTCGCGCTGTTTTTGATGTATCTTATGGACGGGCTGTCGTCGGGGCTGCCCGCGTCGCGCTCCGCGTCCGTGGCTTTCACGGTTATGCTGGCTTTCGGGTTAGCCGCGCTGATATGGTTTTCCACCAAAAACGCCGTCATGGCCGCCGGCGGCGCCGTTTTGGGCGTGGCGGTCATAATAGCCTGCTACGCGATAAACGCCATGTGGTTTGACGGCCTGATGATCAATATGTTCAGATGGTTTTCGATATCCAGCCGTTTTGAGTCATTTTCGCGCGGCATATTTGACATGTCAAATATAGTGTATTACTTGACATTCAGCGCGGCGTTTGTGTATCTCACCATCAACAGGCTCGAAAAAAGGCGGTGGAACTGATGAAGGGCATCATACAGGATAAGCGCGTACGCTACGGCGGCTACTCCGTGCTGATGACGCTCGTGGCGATAGCCATACTTATAATCATCAATCTGGTGGCGGCGCAGCTTGACCTTAAATGGGATATGTCGGCCAACAAAATCTACAGCATAAGCGACGACACGAGGAATATACTCGACGGCCTTGAGGCTGACGTCACCATATACGCGATGTTCCCGACAGGCTCGGCCAACATACTGTTCAAAGAGATAATAGAGCAGTACCCCTCGCGCTCGGGACGGGTAAAGCTCGAATACCGCGACCCAGTTTTATATCCCACCTTCCTCAGCCAATACTCCGCGGATATCCCCGAATACAGCCTGCTCGTCGTCAGCGGCGACCGCTTCCGCATAATCAACAGCAATGATTTTATCAAATATGAGTTTGATTACTCAACATGGCAGCAATACCCTGTGGCCATAGAAATAGAGCCGCTGCTGACAGGCGCGATACGCGCGGTTTGCGACCCCGACTCCCCGGTCGTATATCGGCTGATAGGACATGACGAGTCCGAGCTGCCGCCCGCCATTACCGAGCAGTTCTCGCGCGAGGGCTATGAGCTGCGCGATATAAACTTAATACTTGAGGGCGTCATACCTGATGACTGCGACGCCGTTATCATATCCACGCCGAGATGGGACATAACGCCCGACGAGGCGAAGGCTCTGAGCGGCTATCTGATGGCGGGCGGCGCGGCGGCGCTGCTGATAAACCCAAGCGGCGTCGAAACGCCCAATCTATACGACTTGGCGGCGGAATACGGCTTGGGATTCTCGCGCAGCCTTCTGGTGGAGG
>WRLW01000204.1 GCA_009777435.1 Oscillospiraceae bacterium
GATGTGTACCACGCTGAAAAAGTGGACGGCGTAAAAACCCAGCGGCTTGTAATCCATTATAACTGTGTCGGCGCGATTGAGATTCCAGAGCATAACAAGATACCGCTGACTGCTGTTAAAATGGATACGAGAAAAGGAGTAGCCGTAGCTACTCCCCATCCCAAATTACTATTTGAGTGTCCTTATCCTCAAATCCTATAAGGACACTCGGCATGGTGCGAGTGACGGGACTTGAACCCGTACGCCATTGACACACGCCCCTCAAACGTGCCTGTCTACCAGTTCCAGCACACTCGCTTATTCGATTGGATACCGTGAATTATACCCGAACTTCCGGCGCTTGTCAAGACTTTTGCCGAAGAGTCCGTGTCAAGGCTTCCGCCGCGGCTTATTAGATGGTTATGATTGGCTGTCTGCATCGCCGGACAGCCTTTATTATTATCCCAAAATATTTTCAATAATGAAATAACCTTTCGCCGTTTTTATCGTCTATAATGGGTGAAAGCGCTTTTATCCGAGGGAGGGGGACGACGATTTGACGGACGTGGAAATCATCGAGCTGTACTGGAACAGAGAACAGGCCGCGATAACCCAAACCACGAATAAATACGGGAGCTATTGCTACGCCATCGCCAACGGCATTTTGAACAACCGCGAGGATTCCCTTGAGTGCCTGAACGACACTTGGCATCGGGCTTGGGAAGCCATACCGCCGCGGCGACCGGACAGCCTGTCCTTGTTCCTTGGAAAGATTACGCGTCATCTCGCGTTTGACAAATGCAAGATGAACCGCGCGCAAAAACGCGGCGGTTCGCGGTTCTCCATCCTGTTGGACGAGTTGGACGAATGTATCCCTTCGTCAACCACCGTTGAGCAGGCAGTCGAAGCCGGGGAGCTGGAGAAAAATATCAATCGCTTTCTTCACGGTCTGCCGGAGCGCGAATGTGGTATTTTTCTGCTTCGGTACTGGTACAACAAACCGCTCGCGGAGATTGCCACGCGCTTCTCTATGAAGGAGAACAACGTCAAAGCAAGCCTGTTTAGAACACGGCAAAAGCTCAAAGCACATCTTGAAAAGGAGGGCGTGTCTTTATGAAAAGCGAAAGGCTGTACGCGGCCATCGGAGCCGCCGACGACGAGCTGCTTATCCGCTGTGAGGCGGAGATAAAAAAGCCCCAAAACACATGGATAAAATTCAGCGGCCTTGCCGCATGCGCGGCGGCGGTTCTGCTGTTCTGTGTTTGGACGATACCCGGATTGCTTAACAGCCCAATCACTCCCGGCTTCGGTGACACCGCTCATACCGGTTCCCCGGACAATCCCGCCACCTTCGACCCCGGCGACACCGCTCATAGCGGTTCCCCGGACAACCCCGTCACCTTCGACCCCGACGACACCGCGCTCATCGGCCTGCCTGCCGGGGACTTCAGCCTTGCCGGCCTGCACAACCCAAGCGAAGCCGCGGCAGACCGCATGGTTCGCGTGAGGATAACCGATTTCTTCTCAAACGGCGCGCCGGATATGGTTGTTTTCGTGCGGGTAATCGGGACGGAGCAATGGACTTATAAAGACAGCCATACCATATACGCATCGGAGAGGCAGACCTCAACCGCGCATATCCTCTCGACCGTATGGAGCGGAGTTGAAGCACCCGAAACCATATCGATCATGCAATCTAAATACGGCGGGTGCTGTGCCGACGAAGAAACCAATCTGCTCCGCAATGGCGGCGTGTACATGTTACCGCTGCGCTATTGGGAGGGTGAGGGCGTATGGATTATCGACGGCGACCTCGATGTGCTTTTTGAGGTGGACGACAAAGGGCGTGTCTGGTCACATTCGGCGTTTGAGGAGTTCAACCGTTATGACGGCAGTGATACGGGCGTTCTTGCCGATTCCATTACCATTACCGCTCTTACATCGGACGAAAACTTCCCCGCCGCCATCACCATGTTCGGCAGAATCGCAAGCGGCTGGGGCAGACTGACGGAGGTAACAGTTTTAACCGTTACCCATTCCGTCAGCGAATACGGCTACAATCAAGTCGAATACCGCATGAGAGCGGATAATATCCTTTTGATTGCGTCTAATCCCGCGTTTACATGGCAGCCTGAGATTGGCGGCGAGTTTACCGCCATCTCACACGGCAAGCTGGAATACCTTGAACAGGGCGGTCGCTATTTAGTACACCTTGACCCTTCCGAAAGCGGCCCCTATATTGAGGACGCGAGGGCGGCGATTATAAACGCCGACGGCACGATTACCGCTATACCCTGCCAAAACGACTGGCAGAAAAACATATTTGCCGAGTACGACGGTTACACCGTCGCGCAAATGGCGGAAGAAGCCGAACGCGCGAACGCGTGGCATGAGCGATATGCTAATTAAGACTCCGCTATGCCGTTGACATAAGCCTCGATGAATCTCGCGAAGATGGTCGCCACGTCGGCGCGCGAGGCCGTGTCCTTTGGCTCGTATAGGCTGCCCGGTCTCCCGGTTATGATTCCAGCCGCTTGGATCTGTTTCACCGCGCTCAAGGCCCACGAAGCGATGCTTGCTTCGTCCGCAAGCTCCGGCGCCGACCCGGAGGGCAGGCTATACCCTTTGTACCTGATATAGTTCGCGAGCATACGCGCCATCTCTTCACGCGTGATATAGGCGTCAGGATTGAACCTGTTGTCCCCAAGCCCCGTAACGATGTCCATATCCGCCGCCCACTCCACAGCCGGAGCGTACCACGCGCTTGCCGCCACGTCGGTAAAGCGCGTGGTTTTATACACCGACAGATCCGCTTGCTCAAGGTTGGCGAGAACCCGGGCAAACCCGGAGCGCGTCATTGTGCCGCCCGGCATAAACTCGCCCTTTTCATTGCCCGCGTACAAGTCCCGCGCGCCCACAAAGTTAATGTAGCCTATGGCCCAATGGCCCGCCACGTCGGGGAAAGCCTTCGCGTTGTAGATAACATCAAACGTACCCGTGCTTGAGGTCTGGAACACCACCGCGCCGTCCTTATAGATGCTGTACGGCATGATTGCGCTGCCCGACGCCGTTTTCATCACGCCGACATAGCCGTTTGTGGTTGTGTCGGCGGCCGGCGTCACAGGGATGGTGATAAGCAATGGGTTATCGGGATCGTTGTAGTTTACGCTGTTTCCTGATTTAAGCAAATCCACGGTCAGGCTCCCGGCCTTTAGGGATACTGTGAGCGTGTCGCCGTGCGCCGCCATGTATGCCTCAAGCATTTCCTTTGTGAGGGTGACGCTGCCGGCGTCGGTTTTGACGACTAACAGCGATACATCCTCCGGCAGGGCCGAAATGGGCAGGCTTACCAGCACAGCGTCACGGCCTGTTATTTCGATTGTGTAGACCGTGCCCTTATGCGGGAA
>WRLW01000205.1 GCA_009777435.1 Oscillospiraceae bacterium
CTGCCAGAATAAAGACCACGGTTTTTCCGCGTAACGTAAACTCGTACCCTAACATGGGAAACCGCCAAGCCCCCTATTTGGTGATAAAGTCCAGAATTTCCTTCAGCCGCTGGGCCTCGCTTTCGATTGAGAAGAACTGCTGCTTGTGCAGAGACTTGCGTTTCTCGATTTGCGCGCGTATTTGCTGCGCCTGCTGCTCGAGCGCGTCTATCTCGCCGTTGCACCTCGCGACATAGTCGTCGGTGCGCTGGGCAAACTGGCTCGCGTATTCGTTGAGCTTGTTCACACGGTCTATGCCGTCGCCCAGCAGACGGTCGAAATCAAAGCCCGACGCGCCGATGATTTTCATGATGATTGTGCGGCGCGACTCCGCGGGCAGTGAGTCCGGCAGGGTTTTCATATATTCCTCGATCAGGTATATGGTGTCGGTGCCGGCGTTTTTCATCGAAAAGGCCGCGTAGAGATCCTCAATCTCCATAAACCTGTCGGTATATGTCTGCGGCGGCGCGGCCTGAGCCGCGTAGCCGGCGTCCCTGTCGTCGCGGCGCTGATAACCGGCGCTTTGCGCGTAAGGCTCGGCGTCGCCATACGCCGCCTGTGCGGCGGGCTCAGGCTCGTAGACCGTATGGAAGCCGGTTTCGGCCGCGGGCGTGAAAGCGACGGGCTGAGGTTCGGCCGCGGGCGCCGGAGCGCCGTCGTCTATGGTATCGTTCCAAAAATCATCGGGAACGGCAGTTACGGCCGGAGCCGCGACCGCAGACGCGGACAGCGATTCAGACTCCTGTTCGCCGGATTCCGTCTGAGTATCGGCGTCAATTTTTCGCACCATACCCATGCGCTCCAACATCGTTAAGACCTTCTTATCGGACACGACGTATTCCCCCTGACCGTTTCCTTACGGCTAATCAATATATATATTATGTAAATATTGGCCGTATGTCAAGTTTTTTTTAGAATATATAAGAAATTGTGAAGCGGCAACCGCCAAATACCGTCTGTGGGTAGTTGCATTGCGGCTTATAATGCTGTATACTCTCAATGAACCGCTTGGAAAGGCTTGATTTTAGACATGACTAACCGCGCCGGGCAAACCGAACAAATGCCGCTGCTGGCCCTTAGGGGCCTTGTGGTGTTTCCGCATATGCTGATACATTTCGATATCGGGCGCAAGAAATTTGTCAAAGCGCTCGAACGGGCGCTGTCGCGCGGTCAGCCGGTGTTTTTGGTCGCGCAGAAGGACGCGCGCGAGGAGGATCCGGGCATAGACGACTTATATAAGACCGGCACCGTGGCGCGCATACGCCAAGTCCTTAAGCTGCCCAACGATACCGTGCGCGTATTGGTGGAGGGCGACCACCGGGCGACCGTACTCGGCGTGGTGGGCAGCAAGCCCTTTGAAACGGTCGAGGTGACCGCGTGTTACGAGAAAAAGCCCCGTATATCCGTCGCGCGCTCGGAGGCGCTGCTGCGCTATACGCTTGAGCTGTTCGAGGATTACGTCGAGATGGCCCCCAGAACCATGCCGGAGGTATTGGTCAACGCGCGGGAGATAACGGACATCGGCCATATGGCCGATTATGTGGCGCAAATGCTGTCGCTGCGCGTGGAGGAACGCCAGACGCTGATTGAGGAGATAAACCCCGTCCGCCGCTTGGAGCGCGTCGGCGCAATACTGATGCGCGAGCTTGAGGTGCTTCAGATAGAGCATCAGATACAGATGAAGCTGCGCGGCCAGCTGGGTAAAAACCAGCGCGACTATTATCTGCGCGAGCAGCTAAAGACCATACAGGAGGAGCTGGGCGAGGATTCCGACCCGCTCAGCGAGGCCGACGAGTACCGCGCGCGCATATTGGAGATGAAATTTTCGGAGCAGTCGGAGGAAAAGCTGCTGCGCGAAGTGACGCGCATGTCGAAAACACACGCGAACTCGCCCGAGATGGGCGTCATACGCACCTATTTAGACACCGTTCTGGAGCTGCCGTGGAACACGCTGACCGAGGATAGGCTTGACCTCAGGCGCGCGCGGCGCATACTTGACCGCGAACACTACGGCCTTGATAAGGTAAAAGAACGCGTGTTGGAATTTCTGGCCGTAAAGCAGCTCGCGCCCGACCTTAAGGGGCAGATCCTGTGCCTTGTGGGGCCGCCGGGCGTCGGCAAAACGTCGGTAGCCTCATCGGTAGCCAACGCTATGGGCCGCAAGCTCGGGCGCCTTTCGCTCGGCGGGGTCAGGGATGAGGCCGATATACGGGGCCACCGCAAGACTTATATAGGCGCGATGCCGGGACGTTTGCTGGCCGGCGTGCGTCAGGCCGGCAGCCGCAACCCTGTTTTACTTCTCGACGAGGTGGACAAGATGGGGCGCGACTTTCGGGGCGACCCGGCGGCGGCGCTGCTTGAGGTGCTGGACTCGGAGCAGAATCACGCTTTCCGCGACCATTATCTCGAAATACCGTTCGACCTGTCCGAGGTGCTGTTTGTGACCACCGCGAATACCACCGATTCGATACCCAGAGCTTTGCTTGACCGCATGGAGGTCATAAGGCTGACCAGCTATACGGATCACGAGAAGGTGCAGATTTCCAAACGCCATCTGATTCCGAAGCAGCTCAAGAAGCACGGCCTGTCAAATAAACGCCTTAAACTGACCGACGGCGCGCTACGGGATATTATCGCGTATTACACGCGGGAGGCGGGTGTGCGCAGGCTGGAGCAGCAGATAGCGGCCATATGCCGCAAGGCGGCGTTCTCCATAGCGTCGGATGAGACGGGCGGCTTGGGCGTCAAGTCGGGAGACCTCGAAAAGTATCTGGGGCCTCGGCGCTTCAAGGGCGAGAAGCGCGCCGCCGCCGGCGCGGCCGGCGTCGCCAACGGTCTCGCTTGGACGCAGACGGGCGGCGAGATATTGCAGGTCGAGGTCGGCGTGGTTGACGGGGCGGGCAGGATGGAGCTGACCGGCAACCTCGGCGACGTGATGAAGGAGAGCGCGAAAGCCGCGCTGACCTTTATCCGAAGCCGCGCCGGGACGCTCGGCGTTGACGCGGAGTTTTACAAGAACAAGGACATCCATATCCATTTTCCCGACGGCGCGGTGCCCAAGGACGGCCCGTCGGCGGGTATAACCGTGGCGGCCGCGATGGTGTCGGCGCTGACCGGCGCGCCGCTCAAGCCATACACGGCCATGACCGGTGAAATTACGCTTCGCGGCCGCGTTCTGCCTATAGGCGGGCTGAAAGAAAAGACGATGGCCGCGCTGCGCGCGGGCATAAAAACGGTGGTCATCCCGGCCGACAACGAGGGCGACCTTGCCGAGATAGACCCGACAGTGCGCAACGCGCTGCGTTTTATAACGGTGAGCGGCATGGACGCGGCGCT
>WRLW01000206.1 GCA_009777435.1 Oscillospiraceae bacterium
CTATATGCTCGGGCTGTCGGATTCCGCCGAGTCCAAGGCCTCGCATCTGACCGACGAGCAGCTAACACTGATATTAGAGCTGATAAGCCAGTTTGAGCGGCTCAATAAAGTCTGACGCCCCCCGGAATACCGGGGGGCGTTACAGCTTCCATCTACAGGATTATGCAGATAAGGCCGCCGGAGCCTTCGTTTATGATGCGTTGCAGGGTGTCTTGGAGCTTCGCGCGCGCCTCGTCGGGCATACGCTTTAGCTTGTTGTTCAGCCCCTCGCTTACAAGGTCGTGCAGCGATTTGCCAAAAATGTTGCTCTGCCACAGGCGTTCCGGCTCGCCGTCGAACTCGCTGAGCAGGTAGTGTATAAGCTCCTCGGACTGCTTCTCGGTGCCCACTATGGGCGAGACCTCGGTCTGGATATCCGCGCGTATCATATGTATGGACGGCGCGGACGCGCGCAGCCTGACGCCGTATTGGCCGCCCGACTTGACTATCTCCGGCTCCTCAAGTTTAAGCTCATCGGCCGACGGCAGGACTATACCGTAGCCCTTTTCGCGCACCTCGCGCAGCGCATGTTCCACCTTGTCGTATTCGCTCTTGACGCGCGACAGGCCCGACAGCAGGCGCATGAGGTCGCCGTCGTCCTTTATCTCAAAGCCCGACTGTTCGCCCAGCGTGCGGTAGAACAGCTCGCGCGGCAGGTCGAGCGTCACCTGGGCGCAGCCGTTGCCCAGATTGATAAAGTCGGTTCTGATGTCCGTGATATGCGGACATTCGCGCAGGCTTTCCAACACGCCGTGTATATCGCGCACGCGGCGCATACCGGCGGCGCCCGCGCGCATGTTCTCAAACAGCGCGCTCTTCACCGGATGCTCAAGGGGCAGCGTTTCGACCCACGCCGGCATACGCAGGCCCAGCTCCACCACGGGGAACTCATAGAGAACGGCTTTAAGAAGCCCGTGGATATCGCCCTCGTTAAGCTCTTGGCAGTTCAAGGCGACGGCCGCGACGCCGTATTTGCCCAAAAGCTCCTCGCACACGGCCTTGGCCATCGGTGAATCCGGGTACAGGGAGTTGACTAATATCACAAACGGCTTGCCAAGCCGGGTCAGCTCCGTTATAACGCGTTCCTCCGGCTCGACGTATTCCTCGCGCGGTATCTCGGTGACGCTGCCGTCGGTGGTCACCACAACGCCTATGGTGGAGTGTTCGTTTATCACCTTGTGGGTTCCCAGCTCGGCGGCCTCGGTCATGGGTATCTCGTGGTCGAACCAGGGGGTGTTTACCATGCGCGGGCGGCCGTCCTCAAACTGCCCTATGGCGCTCCTGACCATATACCCCACGCTGTCTATCATGCGCACGCCGAACACCGCGCCGTCGTCCATCTGCACAGTCACGGCTTCCTCCGGCACGAATTTAGGTTCGGCGGTCATTATGGTACGCCCGGAGCCGGACTGCGGAAGCTCGTCGCGGGCGCGGTCACGCATGGCTTCGCTTTCGATATTGGGCATGACAAGACATTCCATAAAGCGCTTGATAAACGTTGATTTTCCGGTGCGCACCGGGCCTACCACACCAACGTACACGTCGCCGCCGGTACGCCGCGCTATATCCTCGTAAATGCGTTCCATATGCTCATCTCCTATCTCTCGGTATCAGCAGCAGCGTGCCTTCACCAATCTCAGCGTCGTCCGCCGTCATCGCGTTGGCGGCTAAGATATCACCCCGCGTCGCGCCGTAGCTCTTCGCTATGTCCCAGAGACCTTCGCCGCCGCCGACGCGTCTCAGGACGACCGAGGCGGTTTCACGCTCTATAGGCGTCTCCCAGTCGCACTTGAGGTCGTCAACGGCCATAAGCTTCCTTCGTTCCCTGAACGAACCGTCAAACTGCACCGCGAAGCGTATCTCAACGCCGTCGGCCGAGACGCCCGCGAACACCTCGCCCGCCAGCGACGCGGCGGCCGCACATTCGCCCGCGTTCTCTATGCCGGCTTCGACTGTGAGCGAGAAGGCCGCCGTTTCGTATTCGTTGTCGTCGGTCAGATACAGCAGGCGTACGGCCGCGTGTGAACACAGCTTGGTATGTCCGTCCTCAAAGCGCCCGCTTACCGGCGACAGCCGCACCTCCGTATCCACGATTCTGTGTATGGGCGGCTGTACCTGCCGCGTCTCCCGCACCTGTGCCTTGACGCTGAAGCTGTCGGCTATGTCTAACAGCGTTATCTCGCGCATTTCGGGAACCACATGGTATGAGGTGCTGTAAGCGTCGGCCAGCATTTCTACGCGGCCGCCCGATACGGCTCTCACCTGCGCCTCGATATGCAGCTCGACGTCTATAAGGCGCGCGGGGGCCTCGACGCCAAGCTCCATGCCCAATAATAGCATGGTCATCTCAGCCGTGGAGCCGTCGTCAAGCTGATCCATCTCCACTATCTGAGAAAAGGGTATCTCCTGCTCCCAAGTCGATATCGCGTGCCCGTCGCCGCCGGCCGCCGCGTACATCACGGACAATACGGCGCCGCCCTTGAATACCGCCTTGCTGCCTATCACCCTGTTTTCACGCGTTACTAACCTCACGCCCGCGTGGAGTATCTCTCCGACCGGCGGGCGCCCCGACGGCAGCTCGATCCGGTCGGTAAGCGTAAAGCTTTTTTCACGCACCGAAACGGGCAGATTGACCTTTACAGTCTTTTTGAGCGTCTCAAGGCCCGCGGCGGGTTCCGCCGCGGCGTTGTGGCATACCTCCAGACGCGCCGGCCCGAAGCATTTTACGTCTAAGTAAACGGACGCGCCGACCTGTACCTTGCGCGGATTTATTGTGCGCGCGGACGCGTCGGTCAGCGATATCTCCGCCACGATCCGCGTGTCGGGCGGCAGCCCGCGATGCTCAAACAGATGCTGATAAGGGATAACCATGCCGAGCCTTACCGGCACGTATTCGCCCTCGCCGCCGGAGTCGGGCGCGTACAGCACGCTGACATGCACCGAGCCTATAAGCTCCACGCCGCTGTCCGTACAGCGTTTTTCCTTTAAGCATACCAGCCCTCTCGCGTCTATTATCCGCAGGATGTCCGGGTAGGAGTCAGGCACGATGATATCGGCGGACTCCTCTTTCACCGCGCCGGCGCTGTACAGATGGTCAAAGCTATGTATGGCACGGCGCTCCAGCTTCAATTGCATACTACTCACTCCTTCTCGCGTTTCAATAGAGTATATGGGAGTGAACGGACGTGTATGACAAGTTCATTGCGGGGCGAATTTCTATTGCCCTCACGCCGCGCGCAAAAACAGGGCCGACGGCACGTTTAACCGTGCGCCGGCCCCGCAGCCCCGTATAATAATCAATATTTAGCCCTGAACATCGCCCTTAACACGC
>WRLW01000207.1 GCA_009777435.1 Oscillospiraceae bacterium
ACCTTTTTCACCACCTGAACCTATAACTATCCCTGAACCTTTAACAACCTCATTTATTGAGACAGTCCCCCCTTATGATGTGGTGGCATCTGCACGCAATGTTAGTACAGATACGCCTGCTTGGGTGAAAATGGGTGGAATTGATTATCAAAACTCCATATGCTATTTAGCCCATGATACGATGAGAATGTTTAACACACAGGTTATATCGTCATTACATAACCTTAATGGTCGATATACTCTTCTTTCGGCGGAAGTCGGTCGCATAGATGGTAAATCTGCTCAAGATACAACATTTAGTTTTTATGGCGATGATGAAAGGCTATTAAAAACATATGTTATTAAGGCGCAGGATTTACCTAAGCAAATTTCAATAGATGTAGCGGATGTACGTCAATTAAAAATCAAAGTGACTTTTTCATCTGATACAAATGCAGCGCAGGGATGTGCATTTGTTGGAACTATTGAGTGACCAATACAAACAATACCTATTGCCCGCTGTTCCGCGTCACTATGCGCCGACAGCGGGCTTTTTTATTGTCTATTAGAAAGTCCCTGACAAATAGCACACCGCATACACACCCGTCCCGCGATTTCAAGGTATTTCCCTGCGCGGCTTTATGTAGTATAATGAATGTCATGGATATAGAAAGCATTACGGGCGCCGTGTCGGGCGTGGTCTATAAAAAGGACGCGACCGGCTATGCCGTGCTGCGCCTGCAAACGGACGGCGGCGAAGCCGTCTTGGTGGGCTGCATACCGAACCCCGCGCCCGGTGAAGGCATCACAGCGCGCGGCCGCTGGGTGACTCATCCCAATTTCGGGCGTCAGTTCGAGGTCTTGGACGGCGGCTGTGAGAGGAGCCTGCCCGCGGGGCGCGCCGCCATGACGGCGTATCTGACGTCGGGCGCGATTCCCGGCGTCGGCATGGCGACCGCCAAAGCGCTGATTGATAAATTCGGCGACGAGACCCTTGGCGTGATTGAGCGACAGCCCGAAAGGCTGACGGCAATCAAGGGCATCTCCCCCAAACGCGCCGCGTCCATCGGCCGCGCCTACGCGGAGCGCGAGGGCGTTAAGCGAATCATAGAGCTGCTGGATACGCACAGGCTGTCGCCCCATTACGCGCTCACGCTGTATAAGCTTTACGGCCCCGGCGCCATGCAGGCCCTTCTCGGCGACCCGTATCTGCTGGCCCGACCGCCGTTCGACGCCCGCTTCCAAGAGGTTGACGCCATGGCGCAGGCCCGCGGCATGGACGCCGGCGACCCTATGCGGCTGCGCGCGGCCATCCTGTACGAGCTGGCCTACAACCTTGACCAGGGCCATTGCTATATACCGTATCACAAGCTAATAACCGCGTCCGCGCAGCTGCTCAGGCTGCCCGACGAGCTGTTCGGAGAGGCGTTCGACGGGCTTGAGGCGGGCGGCGGCGTTATACGCGAGCGCGTGGGCGGCGCGGACGCCTGTTATCTTACGGCGCTGTACCATGCCGAGTGCGGCGTGGCGGAACGCGTTATCAGCCTTTCCTCCGATTTTTTCGGACAGAGCCCGGATGTGACGCGGCTAATGGAACAGGCCGAACGCGGCTTGAGCATAACGCTGGCCGACGGGCAGCGCTCGGCCGTCGCCAAGGCCGCCGGGTCGCGGCTGTTCGTTCTGACGGGCGGCCCCGGCACCGGCAAGACCACCACAGTGCGCGCCATAGTGGAGCTGTTCGGGCTACTGGGGTATTCGACGGCTTTGGCCGCGCCGACGGGCCGCGCGGCCAAGCGCTTGGGCGAGGTGTGCGCGCGCGACGCCCAAACCGTACACCGCCTGCTGGGAGTAACGCCCGACCCCGACACCGGCGAGCTGCGCTTCTCGCACAATGAGGAACAGCCGCTGCCGTTTGACGCCGTAATCGTGGACGAAGCGTCCATGCTCGACGTACCTCTGACCGACGCCATCCTGTCCTCGCTCGCGCCGGGCGCGCGCCTGATACTGGTGGGTGACCGCGACCAGCTCCCCTCCGTCGGGCCGGGCAACGTGCTGGCCGATCTGCTGGACTGCGGGCGGGTGGACTCGGTAAGCCTGCGCGGTATTTTCAGGCAGGCCGCCGAGAGCCGTATCGTCACCGGGGCGCACGCCGTAAACAGCGGCGTGTTCCCGGACATGGACAACAAGGGCGACATGTTCTGGCTGACACGCGCCGCGCCCGAACAGGCCGTCGAGACCATAGTGGATCTGTGCGTAAGGCGGCTGCCCGAGGGCATGGGCATACCGCCTGAAAATATTCAGGTGCTGACGCCGACCCGGCGCGGCGCGGCCGGCACACACAGCCTGAACGCCGCTTTGCAGCAGTCCGTGAACGCGCCCGGCCCGGAGAAGCGCGAACACCGGCACGGGGGCGTGGTGTTCCGCGAGGGCGACCGCGTGATACAGGTCAGGAATAACTACGATGTGCCGTGGCGAACGGAAGCCGAAACGGGCTTTGGCGTGTTCAACGGCGACATCGGCTACATATTGTCCGTAGACGCGCGCGCCGAGCGGCTCACCGTCCGTTTCGACGACGGGCGCGTGTCCGACTACGCGTTTGAGCGGCTGGGCGAGCTGGAGCTGGCCTACGCGCTGACCGTGCATAAGTCGCAGGGCAGCGAATACCCGGCCGTCGTGCTGGCCCTCATGCCGTGCGCGCGCGGGCTGACCACGCGCAGCGTGCTGTACACCGCCATGACGCGCGCGCGCGCGCTGCTGGTGATGGTCGGCGACAAGCGCGTGATGGACGTAATGGTAAACGCCGGAGGCCGCGCCGCGCGATACAGCGGCCTGAGAGCCAGACTGGGTTAGTAAAAAATAACCGCAGCAACACACTGTGCAGCCCTGCGGCGCTGCCGAATTTCGCCGTGCCTTTTGCTCCGTTTCATGTTGCAAAATGCGGCGCGGGCTGGTATAATGTTGTTCCGGCGTCAAACAGCCATTTTTCGCGCGCGGCGTATCCGCGCCTCAAGCCGGGGCCGGAGCCGTACGATACAGTATTAAGAGCTGTAATAAACGCTTGCGTTTTGCGGACAATATCTATGCAAACGAACATAAAGGAGGTTTTCCCTGTGAAGCTCAACACCTCGCGTTTCGGGGAAATAGCGGTTTCCGAGGACAAATTTCTGCGCTTCGACGAAGGCATACCCGGCCTTGAGGAGCTGAAACGCTTTATACTGGTCACCACCGAGGAGACCGAGCCGTTCCACTGGTTCCAGTCGATCGACTCGCCCGACATCGCGCTGGCCGTAGTAGACCCTCTGAAGCTGTTCCCGGATTACGCGGTCAGCGTGCCGGAGCAGACGCTGGGAGAGCTGGGTATCCCGGAGGGCGGCGACATGCTGGTG
>WRLW01000208.1 GCA_009777435.1 Oscillospiraceae bacterium
ATCTTTTGCCGCCGATGCGATAAAGCGCCACGGCGCGGTTCCTAGCATCGAGCTGTCGCACGCAGGACAAATAGGGCGCTCCCATCTCCCGGTCAGCGGAACCCCCATACCGCTTTACGGGCCTTCTGAGTGCGTACTCTCAAACGGTATGCCGGTGAAGTCGCTGACAAAGGCACAGATAGATGGTATCGTAGAGGGCTACGGCAAAACGGCGGCGCTGGTCAAGCGCGTGGGCTTTGAGATGGTGATGGTGCACGGAGCCCATGGCTGGCTTTTAACCCAGTTCATGTCCCCGTTCATCAACAAACGTGAGGATGAATACGGAGGCAGCCTTGAAAACCGCGTGCGTCTTGCCATAGAGGCACTGCAAAGCATCCGCGCCGCCGTCGGCCCCGGCTTCCCGATCGAGTTCCGCATGAGCGGCGACGAGTTTTTTGAAGGCGGCTACGGACTTGAGGATGGCTGCCGCATCGCCCGCGCGATAGAGGATTATGTCGACATAATCCATGTTTCGGCGGGCCACCACGAACTCAGCTTCTACAATATGTTCCCGCCGATGTTCAGCGAGCGCGGATGCAATGTCCGGCTTGCGGCGGAGATCAAAAAGCATGTTGAGAAGCCTGTTGCTACCGTAGGCGCTCTCGGCGATCCCGCGATGATGGAGGAGATACTTGCCTCAGGCAAGGCGGATATCATATACATGGGCCGCCAACTGCTCGCGGATCCGGAATTCCCCCGAAAGACACTCTCCGGGCGCGGCGAGGTGACCCTCAACTGTATACGCTGCCTGACCTGCATGTCGGAGCGCAGGATAACGCTGACCAGAAGGTGCAGCGTCGAGCCGCGTATTGGACGCGAGCTTGAGGGGATGGAAGTAACACCAGCCGCGAAGCCGAAAAAGGTACTTGTGGCAGGCGGCGGCCCCGGAGGGATGAAAGCAGCGCTGACAGCCGCCAAGCGCGGGCATAAGTTCGTGCTGTGCGAAAAAAGCGATCGGCTGGGAGGCATTCTCAATTGTGAGGAAGCCATACCGTTTAAGCGGGACATGTATGAACTTGGCTTGCGCCTTGCGAAGCTTCTGGAGAAGGAAGGCGTCGAGGTTAGGCTGGGCGCCGAGGTGGATGCCGCATACGCGGAGAAGGAAGGAGCAGACGCACTGTTAGTAGCCGTGGGCTCCGTGCCTGTTATCCCCCCAATACCCGGCATAGACGGTGATAACGTTGTTATCGTGAATAATTATCACATCGACAAGGACAAGATCGGCAAAATCGTGGCGGTTCTCGGCGGCGGGATGGCGGGCTGCGAATGCGCCGTTCATTTGGCGCACTGCGGCAAGACCGTGTATCTTGTTGAGATGACGGATACCCTTGCGCCGGACGCCAATCCGCTGCATCGTCCGGCACTGCTCATGGAGATTAAAAAATCCGGAATTATCGTCCGCACCGGACTGAAAGGCTCCGGCATTTCGCCTGAGGGTCTGAAATGCATCGAAGACGGCAGGGAAATAATGATACCGTGCGAAACGGTGGTCTGCGCCGTCGGTCAGCGCGCGAACCGCGAGGCGGCGGAAAACATCAGGTATTCGGCGCCCTTTGTGCGCGAGATCGGCGATTGCATTAAGCCGGCGAATATAATGACAGCCATTTACCAGGGATATCACGCGGCTTTGGACGTTTAGAACCATGTGACCACTGCTGTTTGACGCGGTACATACGCGCCCCTGCGATTGTTTTGCTCATGGTTTTGAAAACCGCTATAAGATTACATTAAATAAAATATAGCAAAGGATGTATGCATATTGGGTATGACAATGTCTGAAAAAATCCTGGCACGCCACGCCGGCGCGGTGTCCGTACACCCCGGGGACGTACTCACGTGCGGCGTAGATTACGCGGCCAACCACGATATGTACTTCACTGTCCGAGGACAGGCCGACTATGAGAGGATATCAAAAATCAAATATCCGGACAGGTGTGTCATCCTCCTGGATCACGCGGTCCCCGCGCCGACGATAGGGGACGCGATCGGCTGCGTGAAAGCCAGGGAATTCGCAAAGAAACACAGTATAAGTAATTTCTTCGATGTGGGCGACCACGCCGTTATCCATCAGCTTCTGGCTGAACGCGGATTCGCCGCGCCCGGAAGACTGATCGCCGGAGGCGACTCGCATACATGTGCCGCCGGAGCGTTTAACTGCGCGGCCCGGGGCTTTGGACCCGCCGATATGACGTATATCTGGTGCAAGGGGGAGACGTGGTACCGGGTCAGCCACACTATACTGTACGAGCTTAAGGGAAAATTGCCCGCAATGGTGAGCGGCAAGGATCTATTCCTGTACATTGCCGGCGTATTCGGCGACGTAACCGGTTTTAACGTGGAATTTGGAGGAGACGGCATAAAAAGCCTCAGCATTTCTCAACGACAAAGCGTGGCTGCCATGTGTGCCGAGATTAACGCGGAATTTGCCGTCTTTCCTTGCGACGAGCTCCTGGAGGCCTGGCTGAAAGCCCGGGGAGATGCAGAAATAAACGCTGTGGCGCCGGATTCCGACGCCAAATATGCCGAAGTTCGCGAAATAATACTTGATGAAATCGTACCCTACATTGCCAAACCCCACTTTATTCCCGACAATTGCGTACCGGTCACCGACGTTGAAGGAATCAAGGTCGACCAAGTGGTGATAGGCTCATGCTCAAACGGCAGGACAGATGATTTGAAAGCCGCGGCTGATTTATTAAAGGGAAAGCGTGTGGCTGACGGGACGAGGCTCATCATAACCCCTGCGTCCCAGCGGGTGTATCTGGAATCGCTCAAGCTTGGCTATATAGAGACGCTTGCTGAAGCCGGCGCGGTCGTAACGAACGCCGCCTGCGGGGCTTGTTACGGCGGGCATATGGGGCTGATCGGTCCGGGAGAGCGCTGCCTTTCGACCACTACCCGGAATTTCAAAGGGCGCATGGGCGCCCCCGACAGCGAGATAATGCTTTGCGCTCCCTATACCGCCGCCGCGTCGGCGCTTTATGGAGTCATCACCGACCCTAGAAAGCTGCAAGGAGGCAACGCGTAATGAAAATTAAAGGCAGGGTTTGGATTTTTGGAGACGAGATAAACACGGATCTCATCTCTCCAAATACAGCGTTTCGCCTGACGCCCGAGGAACAGGTAAAACTTGTGTTCAGCTCTAACCGCCCCGGTTGGGCTGAGCTTGTTACGCCCGGCGATATATTGATTGCGGGCAAAAACTTTGGAACAGGATCATCCAGGCCCGGAGCGGTTCAGTTACGCAGATTGGGGCTCGGCGGCATGGCGGCCGAGAGCTGCAACGACCTGTTCTTCAGAAACAGCGTCAGCTACG
>WRLW01000209.1 GCA_009777435.1 Oscillospiraceae bacterium
TACATGGGCGCCGTCGTCGAGCAGGCCCACGCGCCGCGCTATGGCCTGAGCCGTGGCCTTGGAATCGCCGGTTATCATAACGACGCCGACGCCCGCGCGCCGGATTTGCCGTATGCCCTCCAAAGCTTCGCGGCGCACGTCGTCGCGCACGGCGGCTATGCCTATCAGACGCAAATTTTCGCCGCCCGGCAGGCGCCCGCCCTCTGAGACCGCTATAGCGATCAGACGCGCGGCGTTGTTCTGAGCCTCTTCCATTTGTTTAATGACCGCGCCGCTCATTGAAAACGGGAATACGCGCCCGTCGGCGGATATAAATTCCGTACAGCGCGGCAGTATGGACTCAGGGGCGCCTTTTATTAAAACTCCGTTGAAATCGCCCGCCACCTGTGAAGCCATATACTTGCGGGCGGAATCGAAGGGCTGGACGTCAACGCGCGTCAGATTGTGTTTGACGGGATAAGCGGAGACATATTCGAGCAGCGCGCGGTCGGTGGGGTTGCCGCCTATGGCGGCAAATTTGGCGGTGCTTATTTCCGACATGCTTGACATTGAGTTATAAGCGACGGCGCGGTGCAGGTGGCTCCACAGCGCCTCGCCGCGCAGCCGCCCGGCGCTGTTCCACAGCTTGCCCTTGCCGTCGATAATGCCCGTTACCTGGAGCTTGCCGCGCGTGAGCGTACCCGTTTTATCGGTGAACAGGATATTAAGACTGCCGGCGGTTTCGATGCCCACTAACTTCCGCACAAGCACATTGTCCTTGAGCATACGCTTCATGTTCGACGACAGCACGACGGTTATCATCATGGGCAGCCCTTCGGGAACGGCCACCACGATAACCGTGACGGCCAGCATGACGGCGTGCAGAAGGCGGTCGGTGACAAACGACGGGTTTGACAGAGACGCCATGATACGCGCCGCGCTGAAACGGTTGTCGAGCAGCATAACGTTGAACAGATAGGCAAAGGCCACCAATCCCGCGCCGATATACCCAAAGCGGCTGATAGTACCTGCCAGCGCGCCTAATTTCAGCTTGAGCGGGCTTTCGACGGGCTGTTCCTGAACCTCGCCGGCCAGCTTGCCGTAAAAGGTGCCGTCTCCTATAGCTTCGGCGCGCATTATGCCTTCGCCCGCGCATACGACCGTGCCGCAGAACAGCATATGAGGGTCTGACAGCGGGTTTTGCGCGGGTGCGCGGCTGTGGCCGGCGGTTTTTTTGGCCTCAGCGGTCTCGCCGTTTAATGTGGACTGATCGACGTCCGTCCGCCCATGCACGAGCGGGCCGTCGGCGGGCACGCGGTCGCCCGCCTGAAGGCTTATAAGGTCGCCCACCACGATATCGCCCACAGGCAGCTCGGTCAATACGCCTCCGCGTATAACGCGGCAGCGTATAGCGGCCGCCTCGGACTGAAGGCGCTTGAAGGCCGACTCGCTTCCGCGTTCGGAGAGCGTCGAGATGATAACGGCCGTAAGCACGGCGGCGGCAATGCCCGCCGTTTCGTACCAGTCGGACTGCCGGAACAGCAGCAGCATGTTCACGCCAAGCGCGATCAGCAGTATCTTAATGATAGGGTCGCCGAAATTTCCCAATAGATGCCCGAAAAATCCTTTGGTTTTCTTTCGGCTGATCGTGTTGGCGCCGTGCCTGCTTCTCGAAGCCGCTACTTCGTCGCCGGTAAGGCCGCCGTAAACGCGCGCCGCCTCACGCATGTCCATTTTCATCCGCCCTTTCTCAGAAGTAATCTCAAGGTGATAGTTATCTATATGCTCGCGGGCCGGAAAATAGACAAGCCCCAGACCGTGTGCAGAAAGCGATTTGACAAAAGGCCGGGATTGCGGTATGTTGGATATAAGAAGATAAAGGAGCGTTTGGCCAATGGGTGTGCAATTGATTTTAAGCATAGTGACCGTCGCGATGTTAGCCGTCATAGCCGCGCTGCTCTTAGCCGGGAGAAAAAAGTCCGGTCTGAGCGGGATTGCCGAGCTGCTGAAGCTTAACGCCGAGGAGCAGCGCGACGGCGTGCGCAAGCAGATCGCGAACGGCGCGACCGAACAGTTTCAGCGGTTCGGCGTTATACAGGAAAGCGTCCAGTCCACGCTTCAGGCGAGCCGCGAGGAGCAGGCCGGTCAAATGCGTGAATTCCGGGCGCAGGTTGAAAAGCTGAACACAAGCGTGACCGCCACCCTCCAGCGGAGCCGGGCGGAGACCAATGAGCAGCTCGGAAGGTTTTCCGCGCAGCTTGATACGCGTCTTTCATCCATTCAGGATCAGACGCAGAAAACGCTTCAAACAAACCGCGAGGAAACCAATAAGCGGCTGAGGGAGTTTCAGGAGCATCTCGACGGCAGGCTGCTGTCTATTCAGCGCGGTAACGCCGAAAGCATTGAAAAGGTAAACGCCACGCTTGAAAGCAAAATGAAGTCGCTCCAGGAGAGCAATGAACAGCGCCTCGAGCAGATGCGGGGCGTGGTTGACGAAAAACTGCAAAAAACCTTGGAAACACGGCTTGCCCAGTCGTTTGAGCTGGTCAGTAAACAGCTTGACAGCGTTCAGCAGGGCTTGGGCGAGATGAAAAACCTTGCCGCCGACGCCAAGAGCCTGAAAAACGCGCTGATGAACGTCAAGGAGCGCGGTACATACGGGGAAGTACGGCTGGGGAAACTCCTATCGGATATTCTCGCGCCGAATCAGTATGAGGTGAACGCCGAAATCGCGGGCGGCAGGCGCGTGGAGTTTGCCGTCAAGCTGCCCGGCGGCGGCGACGCGCCGCTCCTGCTGCCCATCGACTCAAAATTCCCGATTGAGGATTACAACCGCTTGCTGGACGCCGAGGACAAAGCGGCAATCGACGAAGCGCGGAAGTCTCTGGCAAAAGGGATTAGGGAGGCCGCGAAGGACATCTGCGAAAAGTATATACTGCCGCCCAAGACCACGGACTTTGCGCTGATGTTCCTGCCGACCGAGGGCCTGTATGCCGAGGTGGTGCAAAACGCCGCCCTGTTTGAGGAGCTGCGCGATAAATATAAAGTAACCGCGGTCGGCGCGACCACCCTTTCGGCGTTCCTAAGCTCGCTGCAGATGGGCTTTAAGACGCTGGCCATTGAACAGCGCTCACAAGAGGTATGGGACACTCTGAGGACGGTCAAAAAGCAATTCGGCGAGTTTGAAATACTGCTCAGCCAAGCGCACAAGCAATTGCAGACGGTGGATAACACAATAGAGCGGATAGTCGGGACACGGACGCGGGCCATAAACAGAGCCTTGCGCGACGTCGAGGAGCTGAATGAAACCAACGACCGGCCAAGGCTGACCGAAGCGGAGGAGCCTTAGCAAC
>WRLW01000210.1 GCA_009777435.1 Oscillospiraceae bacterium
AAAGGCCGCGTCCGCAAGCTCTTCTTGGCCCGCCGCCGGCATCCGTGGGGTACAAGGGGGGGGGGGGGTTCCCGAAAAAGGTGCCCCGCAAGCCGTATTCCGTGATACTGTTCGACGAGATAGAAAAGGCGCATCCCGACGTTTTCAACCTCCTGCTGCAAATACTTGAGGACGGGCAGCTCACAGACTCACACGGGCGCCGCGTGGATTTCAAGAACACGGTAATCGTGATGACCTCAAATCTGGGCGCGTCGAATATCACCGAACGCAAAAGGCTTGGCTTCGCGCCCGACGGCGGCGAGGCGCGCTCGGCCGGCGATATACGCTCGGCCGTGCTGTCGGAGCTGAAAAAAACCTTTAAGCCCGAGCTGCTGAACCGCATAGACGAAACCATCGTGTTCACGCAGCTGGGACGCGAGGAGATACGCGAGGTCGCCTCGCGTATGTTCGAGCAAATCAAAAGCCGCGTGGAGGGCCTCGGCATCACGCTTGAGGCCGACGACTCGGCGCTTGACCTCATAGCCAGCAAGGGCTACGACCCCGTATACGGCGCGCGGCCGCTTCGGCGCGCCATCCAGTCCGAATGGGAGGACGCGCTGTCGGAGCGCATACTCGACGGACGCGTCAAAGCCGGCCGCACGGTCGTCATCAGGGCCGGCGACGGGGAGTTCATATTCGAGTAAATCACTTTGCCGGGTAAAGACAGCCGCCGCGCCATTCGGCGCGGCGGCTGTTGAAAAACAAGCGTACGCGGGCTTAGATTCTATCGCGGCAGCCAAACGTTATTTTCTTTTGAGCCATAAGAATATGCCCATTCCGATAACGAGAACAGCGGCGGCCGCCAGTATGATAAAAATGAGATTACCCGAGCCGGGCTCAGGCTCGGCGGGGACTTCAGGCTCGGGGGGGGTGTCAACCACCTCGGGAGGCTCAGGCTCGGCGGGCGGCTCAACAATATCTTCAGTCTCCGGTTCGGCGGCGGGAGCGCCGTATACGTCGCCGCCGATGGTCAGCACATGCTCGTAGACATTGGCGCTGCCGTTGCCCCTGTAGCCCTCGACGCATAATGAGACCTCGTACATTTTACCGCTCATATCAAGGCCCAGCTTATCCCATTCCTTGAAGTGGTCGGACACCGTAATCGTCCCGGCGGTTCTCATATCGGTGCGGACGGCGAAATACTGCTCAAAGGTTTTCGTCCCTTGGATAGACGGCTGTTCCACGCGGGTATCCACATACACCTCATAGACGCTTCCGTCCATTGCGTATGTGCCCTGAAAGCCTTTGCCTCCGGGCGGCTTGTAGCTGCCGTGGTTCTCGACGATATAGAACTCAATCATCGGATCCTCCGTCCAGCCGTACATGCACAGATAGCTGACGTCGCCTCCGATGGTATGCTCCGCGCCGTATTTCAGGATAACCTCGCCGTATTCCTCGTATGACTTTTCGCTGCCCAGCTTTTTACCTGTGCGGAACAGAGCGAAGGCGTTGTTTTCCCATTCGCACTTAAACGTGCCGCCTCCGGTCAGCAGCATACTTGCCTCGTCGCTGCGGTCGTTTTTCCACAGCTCATAGTTAAAGCCGTCGAATACGCCCTTATTGTTGTTGGTGAGCGGGTCAACGGCGGGATCCCATTCGCCGGCCCCGGATACGGCAAAAGAAAAGTCGTCGATATAAAACTCCGCGCCGGTGGTTTCGTTTTCAACATAGACGGTGATGAAATCCTCGTCGCCATAGGCGTACTGCCCGGTCAGCTCAGTCCAGCCGTCGGCTTTAGAAACGGTTTTTGACATCAGGTTGATATACTCCACGCCGCGGCCTTCCCCGATCTGAGTGGACAGTATGAACGCCGATCTGTCGGGCGTCTTTGGCAAAACCCAGACCGATATATCATAATATGTGCCCGGAGTAATGTAAGGAGCCACGTTGAACGCGGGGCCGTTCCAGTTTTGCCTGCGCTCGCTGATAAGCAGCGAATATTGGCCGCCGTGCGCTTCCTCGGTCACAACCGTCAGAACTCCCGTGCCGGCCTCCTTTTCCGCCGCCGTGCCGCGAACGTCAAAGCCCATGACCGTGCCGTCCTCAAAATCCGCGATTAAGCTATTTTCGGCCGCCGCCGTCGGAACCGGCACTATTAAAAGCGTTAATATGAGTATCGCCAAAAGTGATTTTCTGTACATCACATTTCCCACTTTGCCTGATTTGTGCAATAATATAGTAAAGATGGAGGTTTGTCAAGGTGTTTTTACAGTCCGCGCGCGGCCGTGCGGTATCTTGCGCGGCCTTGACACAAGGAGTTATAATGTGAGACGTAAAGGGGCTGAAATACATGGGTATCGAAGAGCTTCGCCGCGAGATAAACGGTGTTGACGACCAGCTGCTAAAGCTGTTCGCGCGGCGCATGGAAATTGTTTCGGAAATCGGGCGGTATAAAAAGGAACGCTCCCTTCCGGTCTTGGACAGGGAGCGTGAGCAAAAAACCCTGCATAGGCTGCGCGAACAGGCGCCCCCTGAATTTGCCGGATATGTCGAAGCCCTGTTTACGTCGCTGTTTGAGATAAGCCGCGATTATCAGGAATCGCGGATTTAGGCGTCTAACCCGTCATCCTCATGGCCGCCGTAACCGTGTTGCGGACGAGCAGCGAGGTGGTCACAGTGCCGACCCCGCCCGGAACGGGCGTCAGGCCCTTGACCGGGGCCGTCGCGCAATCCGCCGCCACGTCACCGCACATCGAGCCGTCGCCGGTCATGTGTATGCCCACATCGACAACATATTGATCAGGTGATAGGTAAGTTTCGTCCAGCAGCTTCGCCTGTCCGGCGGCGGCTATCAGGATATCCGCGCGCTTACATTCGGCACGCAGGTCGGCCGTGCGCGTATGGCAAACCGTAACCGTGGCGTGGCGGGCCAGCAGCAGCATGGCGGCCGGTTTGCCCACAACGAGGCTGCGCCCCACCACGACCGCGCGCCTGCCAGCTATGGCTATCCCGTAGTGATCCAGTATCTCGACGCACGCCTGCGCGGTACACGGCGCGAACCCCGTCTCCCTGCCCGTGAACACGCCCGTCAGGGACAGCGAGGTTATGCCGTCAACGTCCTTTTCCGGGGCGACGCGCTCGCACACGGCGGCCTCGTCAACGGTCTTGGGCAGCGGGCGCAGTAGCAATATGCCGTGAACCGACTTGTCGGCGTTAAGCCCGTCAATGATTTCAAGTATGCCCACGGTGCTTTCGGGCAAGCTTACGCGGCCGGCCATGATGCCGGCCGTTTCGCAGCGCTTGACGGCGGCGCGCTCATAAGCCGCGTCGTCCCCCCGCTCGCCCCGACGC
>WRLW01000211.1 GCA_009777435.1 Oscillospiraceae bacterium
TGTTTTTCGTGGTGGCCATACTGGTATCGCTGACCACCATGTCGCGCATGGTCGAGGAGCGCCGCACGCAAATCGGCATTTACAAAGCGCTGGGCTACCGCCCCGCCGCCATAATGCTGAAATACGGCGTTTACGCCGTGGCCTCCGGCTTCATCGGCGGCATAATCGGCGTCGCCGCCGGCAGCGTCGCGTTTCCGCGTATCATCGCGGACGCTTATGGGCATCTGTACAGTATGCCGCCCGTTGAAACCCCGATACCGCTTGATATCGCGGCGTTCGCCGTGACGGTCTCCGTGGTGTCCGTCGCCGTCGTGACGCTCGCGGTCTGCGCGGGGACTATGGCCGACGAACCGGCGTCGCTCATGCGCCCGAGGGCCCCGAAAGCCGGCAAGCGCGTTTTGATAGAAAAAATCCCGTTCATCTGGAACAGGCTGGGCTTCATAGGCAAGGTCACGGCGCGCAACATCCTGCGCTACAAGCGCCGCTTCCTGATGACGCTCTCCGGGGTGGCCGGCTGCACGGCGCTGCTGCTGACCGCGTTCGGCCTGCGCGACAGCATAGGCGGCGTCGCCCGTATGCAATACGGCGACATTATCATGTACGACGCCGTTGTGTATGTAAAGGAGGTCACGGCGCCCGAACGCCGGGCGGCGCTCGACGCGCTGACGCCGGGCGCGCGGCTGTACGTCCGCGAGGAATCTGTAAAAACCGAGCCGGGCGGGCTGTCGGCCGCGTTAGTCGTGCCGGAGGAGCCGGACGCGCTCGGCGACTTCATCAGGCTGTTCTCCCCCTCGTCCGGCAAGCCCGCCGCCCTTACCGGCGACGGCGCGCTGATAACCGAAAAGCTCGCGCGTTCAATGGGAGTGCAGCCGGGCGGCAGCTTCACGCTCACGGCGGGCGACGGCTCCGGTCACACCGTGACCGTGGCCGGCATTGTTGAAAACTATATACTGCATTTCATATATATGACGCCCGGCTATTACGCGGAACTGTTCGGCGGCGAGCCGCGCCCGAACAGCCTGCTCGCGCTCGGAGACGCGGACGCGGAGGCGCTGATGAGGGACGACGGTGTGCGGGCCGTCATACTGACCGATAATATGCGGGTCTCCATGAGCGATTCTACCGACGCCATGGGCATCGTGACCATCGTGCTGATAATATTGGCCTGCGCGCTGGCGTTCGTGGTGCTGTTCAACCTGACCGTTATCAATATAACCGAACGGACGCGCGAGCTGGCGACAATCAAGGTGCTGGGCTTTCAGGACACCGAGCTGGCCATGTACATGTACAGGGAGAACGTCGCGGTCACGCTCATCGGCATAATCCTCGGCCTTATCGCCGGCATTTATCTTGAGACCTTTGTGCTTAGCTCGGTCGAGATAGACCTGCTCAAATTCCCGCACATAATCCGTCCCGCGAGCTTTATATTAGCCGCCGCGCTGTCGCTTGCCTTCGCGCTGTTTGTAAACGCCGTGACATACCCCAAGCTCACCGCCATAGATATGGTGGAATCTCTGAAAAACGTCGAGTAACCAGCGTTATACGCCGCGCCTGACCGCTTCTTAACGCAGGAAGCGGTTCAGTATTTCAAAAACCTCGTCTATATCCAGCGGCTTGCCCACATGCCCGCTCATGCCTATCTCAAGATACCTTTCGACATCCTCACGGAACACGTTGGCCGTCATGGCGACAATGGGTATGGTTCCGGCCTCGGGCACATCGAGCCGCCTGATTAGCTGCGTCGCCTCGCAGCCGTCCATTTCGGGCATCTGTACATCCATTAAAATCATGTCATACTTCCACGGCGACTCCTCGAACATACGGACGGCCTCCGCGCCGTTTACCGCGCAGTCTATCATCATCATGGTCGGCTCAAGCAGGGTCAGAACTATCTCGCGGTTTATCTCGACGTCCTCGGCAAGCAGGATGCGGCGCCCCTCAAAGGATACCTCCGCCTCCCGCTCCTCATGCTGAGGCTTATCAAGATAATTGTTAACCATATCGGCAATGGCCGACGGGAACAGCGGCTTAAACAGTATCTCGTCAATACCCGACTTTTTGGCCTCGTCCTCGATCGCGTTCCATTCCGCCGTCGAAATCATAAGCACGGTCAAGCCGCCGCCCGCCGCCCGTTGTCTGCTCATTATCCGGGGGCCGTCCGCGTCATATATCGGCCAGTCCACAAAGCAAACGTTGTAGGCGTCGCCGCTCTCAATAAGCTCCAGCGCGTCCTCGCCGCTTCCGGCCACATCACAGCCGGCGCCGTACTTTCGGGCTATTTCCTCAAAATAGCCTGAAATACTCTGTTCCCCCGCCACCGCGAGCATACGCAAGCCGTCCCATTTCGACGGCTCCCGCCGTTCCTCCTCGCCGCGCTCCGCTTTTATGGTAAAGATAAACGCCGAGCCGTGCCCAAGCTCGGATTCCACCCATATCTCGCCGCCCATCAGCTCCACAATACTCTTTGAAATGGACAGCCCCAGCCCTGTGCCGCCGAATTTGCGCGCGGTGCTGGTTTCGGCCTGCTGGAAAGGACGGAATAAAAGCTCCTGATGCTCCGGGCTTATGCCGATTCCGGTGTCGGCCACCTTGACCTGTATCTCGCAAACGCCGTCCGCCTCGCCCAAAAGGCACGCCTCAAGACATATACTGCCGTTTTCGGGCGTAAACTTCACCGCGTTTACAAGCAGATTAGTAACCACCTGCGCGAGCCTCTGGTCGTCGCCGACCAGTGTTCTGGGGATATCGCCGTCAACGCGCACCGCGAAATTCTGATGTTTTTGATCCACATGGAAAATCACGACATTCACGACACGCTGCAGCATGGCCTCAAAGTCGAATTTTATGGGCGAAAGCTCAAGCTTGTTGACCTCGATTTTTGACATATCCAAAATGTCGTTGATAACGCCGAGCAGATGCTTTGACGCGTCCTTGATTTTTGTAAAGCAATAATCCTTGCGCCCCATGTCCGAGGCCGACGTTCCGATGGTCGTCATGCCGAAGATGGAGTTAAGCGGCGTGCGTATCTCATGGCTCATATTGGCTAAGAATACCGACTTGGCGCGGTTGGCCGCCTCGATTTTACGCTGAAGCACGACCGTTTCGGTCACGTCGTCCGTACTGCCGACCACTCCCAGCTCGGTTCCCTCGCCGTCATACATGGTCGTGGTGTATGTATGGAACACGCGGCCGTCTATCTCGCTCATCCAATCCTGAGACCCTTCGCTCAGGGTCTTGTCCACATTGCTGATGATATCGTGATACTTGCTCTCAAGCCGGACATATTCAAGGCTTTTGCCCTCCAGCATCTCAGGCTCGAC
>WRLW01000212.1 GCA_009777435.1 Oscillospiraceae bacterium
TAGACCCGAACGCGACAAGCCGCGCGCTCCTAAGATCAAGCTCCTGAGCGCGCTCGAAAAAGGTGAGGTCTTTTTGGTTTGAGCCGGGATTTCCCGCCTCGATGTATCCGACGCCTAAATTGTCCAGCGCGGTCACGATATTGAGCTTATCTATCACCGAAAAGGTTACGCCCTCGCCCTGCGCGCCGTCGCGCAGCGTGGAATCTAAAATCTCGATCACGCCGTCGCCCCTCCTTATCTCTGACAGGCAAAAAGCCCGCGCGGGCCGTTTTTAGCCGCTCTTATGCAGTAGCAGCTTGTTAACGCCGTTTAGATAAGCCTTGATACTGGCCTCTATGATGTCGGTGGACAGTCCGCGGCCAGTGGCCGTGACCTCGCCCATTTTCAGCTTCACGATGGCTTCGCCGAGGGCGTCCTCGCCCTCGGTGATTGAGCGCAGCGAGTAGTCGGTCAGCGTGAAATCGCTTTTCACGATGCGGTCTATGGCGTTGAAAACCGCGTCGATGGGGCCGTCGCCCGTGCTGGCCTCCTCTTGCTCAACGCCGTCCCTTACCAGCTTTATGGCCGCCGTGGCGGGTATGGTGCTGCCGCTGTTAACCACAAACCTAACGTATTTGTATCCGTCGCTGAACTCAAGCGTCTTGTCGCCCACGAGCGCGATTATGTCGGCGTCGGCCACTATCTTTTTGCGGCCGGCCAGCTCCTTGAAACGCTCAAACATCCGCTCAAGCTCGTCGGGCGACAACGAGAAGCCCAGCTCGGCCAGCCTGCTCTCAAAGGCGTGGCGGCCTGAGTGCTTGCCCAAAACCATTTTATTGGAGGGTATGCCGATATCCTCGGGGCGCATTATCTCATATGTCGCGCGGTTGGCCATCACGCCGTGCTGATGGATGCCGGCCTCGTGCGCGAACGCGTTCGCGCCCACGACGGGCTTGTTGGGCGCGGGCGCTATGCCTATGATACCGGAAAGCGTCCTGCTGGCAAGGTATATCTGCCGCGTGTCTATACCTGTGCGCACGCCGTAGAAGTCGCCGCGCGTCCGCAGGGCCAGCACAAGTTCCTCAAGCGCGGCGTTGCCCGCGCGCTCGCCTATGCCGTTGAGCGTACACTCGACCTGCGCGACGCCCGCTTTTACGGCGGCCAGCGTGTTCGCGACGGCCAAGCCGAGGTCGTTGTGGCAATGCACCCCAATATCGACGCTCCCGATGCCCTTCACCGTGTTTTTCAGGTGGGTTATCAGGTCGAACATCTCCTGCGGCGTTGTATACCCCACGGTATCGGGCACGTTGACGACCGTAGCGCCCGCCTCGATGACCGCGCCGTAAACCTCGGTCAGGAACGAGCGGTCACTGCGCGTGGCGTCCTCCGCCGAGAATTCCACGTCGTCACACAGGCTCTTGGCATATGCCGTCATCTCGGCGGCGCGGGCCAGCACTTCCTCGGGCCGCATTTTCAGCTTATGGAGCATATGTATATGAGCAGTGGCCAAAAAGAGATGTATGCGCGGCTTTTTCGCGTTTTTAAGGGCTTCGCGCGCCTTGTCGATGTCATTTTTCACGGCGCGCGCGAGGCTGGCCACCGTAATGTCGCCCACAGCTTCGGCCACGGCGCGCACGGCTTCAAAATCGTCGGGCGACGCCACAGCGAAACCCGCCTCGATGACATCCACCCTCAGCGATTCAAGCCGGCGCGCCACCTCTATTTTTTCCTGCAAGTTCATGCTGCAGCCGGGCGACTGCTCGCCGTCCCTGAGCGTGGTGTCGAAAATCTTCAGCATAATGCGACGCCCCTTTCTAAAAAAGGCTATAGTATATCGGCGGTCGATATGGCGGTGATGCCCGTGCGGCACAGCTCAAGCACCGTGTTGGGCTTTATGGCGTCCAAAAAGGCGCCGCATTGCTCCGGGCTTCCGGTAAATTCAAGCACAACCCGGCCTTCGTCCGCGTAAGGGATCTGATATGAAAACGACGAAATATCCTCAAACAGCCGCTCGCGGCGCGCGGGCGGCGCGACAAGCTTCACCAGCAGCAGTTCCTTCTCGACGGTCTCCGAGCGCGGCAGCAGCCGCACTTTTTTCACGTCCTCCAGTTTTTGAAGCTGCTTCATGACCTGGTTTATGCCCGCCCCGTTGGTGTTTGTCTCGATGGTGATACGCGACAGCCGCGGGTCGTGCGTCTCGCCGACCGACAGCGACGCGATATTGTATCCGCGGCGGCTGAAAAGGCCGGTGACGCGCGTCAGCACACCGAAATGGTTATTGACAAGCAGCGATATCAGCCAAGCGTTCATGTGTCGTCGCCTACCTTCTTTGAGTACCCCGGCGTTTTGCCCTACAGGGCGGGCATACCGCCGTATACTATGTCCTTGCCGGACTTGCCGGGCGGTATCATGGGGAACACCTTTTCATCCGGGTCTATTACACAGTCTATGAGGCATGTGCGGCCCGAATCCAGCGCCCGCCCGAACGCGTCGGAAAACTCCGCCATAGTCCCGGCCCTGAATCCCAGCCCGCCAAACGCCTCGCACAGCTTTACATAGTCGGTTTTCCGGTTGAGCGTAGTCCCCGAATACCGGCAGCCATGAAACATGCTCTGCCATTGGCGCACCATGCCCAGCACGCCGTTGTTCATCAGCACCGCGACGACGGGCAGATTTTCGCTGACGGCCGTTGACAGCTCGGCCATATTCATATGGAAGCTGCCGTCGCCCGTTATCAGCACGGCCGGTCTGTCCGAGCCAAGCGCGGCGGCCTTCGCGCCTATGGCCGCGCCCAGCCCGAAGCCCATAGCGCCCAAGCCGCCGCTGGTTATAAGACCGCGCGGGCGCGTGAACGGGTAATACTGCGCCGTCCACATCTGATGCTGCCCGACGTCGGTGATTATTATGGCGTCGCCGCCCGCCCGCTCCGCGACGGCGTGCAGTATGCCGCGCGGGTTGAGGCGCTCCGGGCCGTCCGGCTCCGGCATCGGGCACGAGGCCCTAAAGCGGTCTATCTCCTCTATCCAGCCGCCGCCCCCGCGCGCCGGCGCGAGCGCGGCGAGCGCGGCGAGCGCGGCCTTGGCCTCTCCTCTGATGTGCAGGTCGCAAACCACGTTTTTGTCGAACTCCGACGGGTCGATGTCTATATGGATAAGCTTGGCGTCGGGCGCGAAGCGCGTGCGGTCGCTCGCCACCCTGTCCGAAAACCGCGTGCCGGCGCTTATCAGCAGGTCGCAGCGCTCGCCGGCGTAGTTGGCGGCCGGCGTGCCGTGCATACCGATCATGCCGAGCATGAGCGGGTGCGCGCAAGGCAGAGCGGTCAGTCCCATAAGGC
>WRLW01000213.1 GCA_009777435.1 Oscillospiraceae bacterium
CGGGGGTTCGAGCCCCTCTGCCTCCACCAATCAATGTGTCCCCGCCGCACTTAAAAGCCGTGGGGACACTTTATTTTTGCGCCGCCGGCGCGGATAATTCACGGCGGGGCGCGGCAAAATCCGCCGCTCTTCTCAGGTAAATCGGAAAAATACGAACCCGCAGTTTACTCCAACGCTGGCGGCAATATTATAACCTCCCCCGAATCTACACAAACAATCTCTAACAAAATGCCGATTGCGACTTATCGATTTCCCGAATGTAGACCCTACCCCAATGGGCCCTAAAATAATATCACAGGAGGTATACAATGGAACTTCGAAAAACAATCATTGTCTTTGTAGCAATTTGTCTGCTTGCTTTAAGTGCGTGTGATACGGGAATGTTCATAGTGGGTATAGAGATTACCGATTATCCTCATAAATTGCTCTACATTATTTCAATGGATAGTGGATTGGATTTGGAGGGAGGAATGGTGCGATTCCATCATAAATCAGCACCCCCGAGTGAGCCATTCCGAATGGATAGAAGCCATGGTGTGGATGTCCGCCATGATATTGACTTTACAAAGGAAGGTATTTATGCCGTGACATTGTTTCGGCATGAAGAGGCTCAGGCAACCTTTCCCATACAAGTAGTCAGTCTTGAAACGCTTGAAAGCATAGTGGAAGCAAGCAGGGAGTAGTGCGCGTGTTGAGGCGCGGCAAAATCCGCCGCGCTTCCCGAGGGGGAGCGGCGGGACGGTTTGGCGCCGGACCTGCTGAAAGGTCACGCGAACCATGTGAGAGATTTATATTCCCGGGGGGAAAATAATAAAAAACGGAGGAATACGACATGATACCAGCCATAGAATCGCGCCGCAGCATCAGGCAGTACAAACCGGACATACCCGTTTCAAGGGAGCAGTTAGACCAAATGATTCACGCGGCAATGCTGGCCCCGTCGGCCTGCAATTCGCGCCCGTGGGAGTTCATCGCCGTAACAAAACGGGAAGTATTAGACGAAATCGTCCGTATACACCCATACGCGCAAATGTGCAAAACGGCCGCCGCCGCCATAATCGTGGTGGCAATACCCCAAACCGGTATGCCGGAGGGGTATTACGCGCAGGATTGCGGGGCGGCCACGCAGAATATCCTTCTCGAAGCCGCCGCGATGGGACTCGGCACATGCTGGTGCGGGGTTTATCCGAGAGAGGAGCGAATCGCTTCAATCCGCGAGCTCTTTGATATCCGCGACCCGAAAATCCCGTTCAACGTAATCGCCGTGGGCACTCCCGGCGAAGCGCCCGCCGCCAGAGGTTTTTTCGAGGAATCCAAAGTAAGCTATATCGGCGGACACATTGCGGGAGCTTTTTTGACAGGCTGTTAGGCCGCCCCGTTTCCGGGGCGGCCTCGTTATTTATTAAGCGTCCAATTCCGTGCGTATGCTGCCGAACGAGCGCTCCGACTGGTTCATATGCTTGATTATCGCGAGCGCCAGGCATAAGAAGGCCGCGGCAAATATAAGCTGTGTCAGCATGGCCTGCCAAACCGGCGCCAAAACGCCGCCGTCTAAGGAGTTTAGGGCGCAGATATGGTCCAGCGCGGTGACATACCAGTAGGTCGGCGTAAACCGCGCCACCGCTATCAATCCTTCGCCCATCATCTCAAGCGGGACGAACACGCCGCCCAAAAAGCTCAGCACGAGCGAGGTGAAATTGGCTATCGCGTTCTGAGAAGCGAGGCCCTTTATAAAGGGGCCCGCCAGCGACGCCACCGACAGCGCGACTAACGTTGCCGTAAACGAGTTCAGCAGAATAAGCCCGACGATACGCCAATCGCTCCCGGCCAGCTTGGAGCCGTATATAACAAACCCGAGCGCCGTAAGCAGCAGCCACGCCGCTATGCTTACCAAAACGCCGCACAGCATTTGCTGGCCGCTCACGGAACGCGGCTTTGCCGGCGCGCACAGGTTCCTCATTCTCAGGTCGGGGCGGCGGAAAGCGGACAGGATGTTGCTCACGCAGAGAATGACAAGCACCGTTATGATATAGCAAATCATTCGTGAGAAAATCTGAAAGACTTCGTCAATGGGCGCGCCTGCGCCAAACCGCTTTATTTCCACTCTCGTTTCCGCGGACAAATCACTCAGCACGGCGGAAACAACCGCGGCCTCCCCCATGCCCCCGGCCGCCTGATACATTCGCGCCTGATTAAGGTACTGGTTCACAAGAATATCAACGTAATATCCCTTTGCCGAATCCGTTGTTACAACGGTTTCTATCTTAACGGGACTTCCCTCCCAAAAGGCGTTATGAAAGCCCCGCGGCAGAATGGCTATAAAGTCGGTCGCGTGATAAAAAGAGGCGTCCTGAAGCGCGTCCTTGCGGTCGTCTAACACAACCTCGTTCCCGAGCCTGCCAAGATAGGCGGCCAAGCCGTCCGACAGCGGGGTGTCGCCGTCGCGGTTGATTATCGTAAAATTCGGCTTCATTTCGGAAAAATCCGTGCCGTACTGTTCGGCGGACAGCATGGGCATGATAACCGACAGCGCCATAAATATCACAAAGTACAGCACAAACGCGGTAATATGCCGTTTGATAATCAACAGGCAAACCTTAAATACTTTCATAACGCTGCCTCCTTACGAAAATAGCCGTTACCGCGAGCATTACAACGGCCATGGCAATAATTATACCGATGTTCAGAAAATACCGCTCGTATGTGTCGTAATAATACAGGCAGTAAAACGCGTCCGCAATCCGCGCGGCGGGATTGAGCCACGACACGGCCGGGATTTTTTGGGCCACCGTGTAGTTGATACCTCTCACCATAAGGCCCGACAGAAAGCAGCATACCATTGTAACGGTTATCAGTATGGCTATCTTTGCCTGCTCCCCCAGCTTCGACGCGGCGGACACCATCGCGCCGAACGCGACGCCCAGCAGGCTTCCGGCAAGACAGGTCAGCAGCACAAACCACAGCTTAGAGCCAAAGCTTACTCCCAGCACAAAATGGATATAAGCGACCACCGTGGTCAGGCTCAGAAACTGCAGGGAAAGGCCGCCTAATAAATCATATGTCACCATGCGGAACCGCCCGGCGGGCGCCATGGTTGTCCGCGCGCCCAACGGCGACAGATTCGCCTGCATATAAGTCACCGTTATCATTCCCTGAATACCCCCGTACAGACAGCACATGGCAAGCAGCGCGTAAAAATAGCTCACCTTTTCCGTCGGCGGGTTTTCCGAAAGGGATATCTCATGGGTGTAGCTCACAGGCTCGAAAAGCTCCGGCAGCCGCCCGGCGGCTCCGGGGCCTCCCGACA
>WRLW01000214.1 GCA_009777435.1 Oscillospiraceae bacterium
GCTATAACCGCGAGACCCTTGAGGTGCGCTACAAGGGCAAAAACATATACGAGGTGCTGGACATGACCTGCGAGGAGGCGCTCGCCTTCTTCGACAGCGTGCCGCGCCTTAAGCGCAGGCTGCAAACGCTGTCCGAGGTCGGTCTGGGGTATATAAGGCTCGGCCAGCCGTCCACAACGCTGTCCGGCGGCGAGGCGCAGCGCGTTAAGCTGTCCACGGAGCTGTCGCGGCGCGGCACAAGCTCGACCATATACATTTTAGACGAGCCTACCACCGGCCTTCACGTCGCGGACGTCCACAAGCTGATCGAGGTGCTGAACCGTCTGGTGGACACGGGCAGCACGGTGCTGGTCATTGAGCATAACCTTGAGGTCATAAAAACCGCCGACCACATCATCGACCTCGGCCCCGAAGGCGGTCATCGCGGCGGCATGGTGGTCGCGTCCGGCACCCCCGAGCAGGTGGCGGCCAACCCCGCGTCATATACCGGGCAGTATTTGGCTAAGATGTTGAAGGGCAAGAAATCGCGCGCGCGCGCGGCGGCAAAATAAACCGCGGACGCGCAATGCGCGTCCCTACGGCCACACAATACCACACCGCCACAGCGAAATTCGCCACACCCCGTATGGGCGCGCATTGCGCGTCCGCGGTTCCTCGCGTTCATGGGCGCAGGATTGCGGCAGTGCGCGGGGATATACTTGCGCGCGCGGCGGGGCTTGTGTTATAATAGCCGCGATTTGTTTTTGGGAGTGGATGCCGACATGCGCAGCGACATAGAAATAGCGCAGCAAACGCCGCTTGAGGATATCCGCGACGTCGCGCGCGGGCTTGGCGTCGGCGAGGAGTATCTGGAGCTTTACGGAAAGCGCAAGGCCAAGCTTGACCTTTCCCTGCTTGATAAAACGGACAAGCCCGACGGCAAGCTGATATTGGTCACGGCCATAACGCCCACGCCCGCGGGCGAGGGCAAGACCACCACCACCGTCGGACTGGCCGACGCGCTGACGCGCATCGGGAAAAAGGCGGTGGCGGCGCTCAGGGAGCCATCGCTGGGGCCGGTATTCGGCATGAAGGGCGGCGCGGCCGGCGGCGGCTACGCGCAGGTCGTGCCGATGGAGGATATCAACCTGCATTTCACGGGCGACTTTCACGCCGTCGGCGCGGCCAACAACCTGCTGGCCGCCCTGATCGACAACCATATACACCACGGCAACGCGCTGCGTATCGACCCCAACCGCGTGACGTGGCGGCGCTGCGTCGATATGAACGACCGGTTTCTGCGCGGCATCGTCGGCGCTCTGGGCGGCAAGGTAAACGGCGTTACGCGTGAGGACGGCTTTGACATCACGGCGGCTTCTGAAATTATGGCCGTGCTGTGCCTGTCGGACGGCATGGCGGATCTCAAGTCAAGGCTGTCGGATATAGTCGTGGGCCGGTCTTACGACGGCGGGCCTGTCACCGCGGGCAGCCTCGGAGCGGCGGGCGCCATGACGGCTCTGCTTAAAGACGCCATCAAGCCCAACCTCGTACAGACGCTGGAGCATACGCCCGTGCTGGCGCACGGCGGCCCGTTCGCCAACATCGCCCACGGCTGCAACACCGCGGCGGCTACGCGCATGGCGCTCAGGCTGGGCGACTACGCCGTGACCGAGGCCGGGTTCGGCGCGGATTTGGGCGCCGAAAAGTTTTTGGACATAAAATGCCGCGCGACCGGCCTGCGACCGGCCGCCGTTGTGGTGGTGGCCACCGTGCGCGCGCTGAAGCACCACGGCGGCGCGCCCAGACAGGCCCTTGACAAACCGGATTTGAACGCTCTCGTACTCGGCCTGCCAAACTTACTGCGGCATGTTGACAACATGGTAAACGTGTTCGGCCTGCCGGCGGTGGTCGCGCTGAACCGCTTCCCAAGCGACAGCGACAGCGAGCTTGAGTTAGTGTCCGGCCGCCTTAAGGAGCTGAACGTAAACACAGTGCTGTCCGAGGTGTGGGGCAGGGGCGGCCAGGGCGGCGAGGAGCTGGCGCGCGAGGCCGTGCGCCTGTGCGAGCTTCCGTCGGAGCTGAAATTCGCCTATGACGCCGGCCGGCCTGTGGCGGACAAGCTCCGGGACATAGCCGTCCGCGTGTACCGGGCCGGCGGCGTGACGCTCACGCCGGCCGCCAAAAAACAGGCCGCTTGGCTTGAGGAACAGGGCTTTGGCGGTCTGCCCGTCTGCGTCGCCAAAACGCAGTACAGCTTTTCGGACGACCCAAAGCTGCTCGGCGCGCCGGAGGGCTTTGAGATAACCGTCCGCGATTTGAAGGTATCCGCCGGGGCGCGCTTTATCGTGGCGCAGACCGGCGAAATAATGACCATGCCCGGCCTGCCCGCCAAGCCTGCCGCCGCCGGTATTGATATAACCGACGACGGCGTGATATCCGGGCTGTTCTAACGTTTATCCCGTAATTTCGCGGGCCGCCGCGCGGAAGTTTACCTTGATTAACATAATATTCGGCGCTCCAAAGGAAGCGCGCGGCCATGCCATAAAAATAAACGCTCAAGATGTTGCTTTTCATACGAAAGGATAAGTTGTTTTATGTTAACAAAAATGACCTCGTGCGATTTTATCGACGCCGTGGCTTCCGACGCGCCCGCGCCGGGCGGCGGCGGCGCGGCGGCGATGGCCGGCGCGCTGGGTATGGCGCTGGGCGGCATGGTGGGCAGTCTGACGCTGCGCTCAAAGAGATACGAGGATGTCCACGCGGATATCGGGGCGCTGAAAGCGCGCGCGGCGGCCCTGCAGCAGACGCTGCTGGAATTAGTGGAACGCGACGCCGCCGCGTTTGAGCCTTTGGCCGCCGCGTATAAGATACCCAAGGACGATCCCGCGCGCGCCGAAATAATGGAGAAAGCGCTGTACGAAGCGTGTCTGCCGCCGCTTGAGATCATGAAAGCGTGCGCCGACTGTATCGGCCTGCACCGCGAGTTCGCGCAGAAAGGGACGCGCATGGCGATCAGCGACGTGGGCGTGGGCGCGGCGCTGTGCGCGGCGGCGTTGCAAGGCGCGTCGCTGAACGTGTTTATCAACACGGCGTCGATGGCCGACCGCGCGCTGGCGGACGCGTTAGACGCCCAAGCCTTAGAGCTTCTCGACGCGGTATACCGCGCCGACGATTTGTTTGAGGAGGTGGCTGTGCGATGTGCGAACGTCTTGCGGGAGCGCCGGTGGCATCGGCAATAATCGCCGGCTGTAAAGCTGATATCGGCGCTTTGGCCGCGCGCGGCGTGACGCCCAAGATAGTTATAGCGCGTCTGGGCGAGTGTG
>WRLW01000215.1 GCA_009777435.1 Oscillospiraceae bacterium
ACGCCGGATTTCGGAGCGCGGTGTGCGGTCAAACGGCATTACGACGTCGCGTGCCTTGTCACGCGGCGCCGCCGCAACGCGGGAATATATCGCGGGGGAAGTGCGCATGTATCAGGCGTTATACCGCAAGTACAGGCCATTGGTCTTTTCGGATGTGACGGGCCAGGCCCACATAACCGATACGCTGCGCGCGCAGGTCGAGGCGGGGCGCCTGTCCCACGCCTACCTGTTTACAGGTACTCGCGGCACAGGTAAAACCACCTGCGCGAAAATACTCGCGCGCGCGTCGATATGCCTCGCGCCTGAAAACGGCAGCCCATGCAACCGCTGCGCGCCTTGCGCGGGCGCGCTTGACGGCTCGCTGCTCGACGTGACCGAGATAGACGCGGCTTCTAACTCGGGCATTGACAATATCAGGGCGCTGCGCGACGAGACGGCTTATACGCCCGTCAGCGCGCGCCGCCGCGTGTATATAATTGACGAGGTGCATATGCTGTCGGTGGGCGCGTCCAACGCGCTGCTTAAGACGCTTGAGGAGCCGCCGGAGTATGTGCTGTTTATTCTCGCGACCACCGAAACGCACAAGGTGCCGGCGACCATATTGTCGCGGTGCCAGCGTTTCGCCTTTAAGCGCCTGAGCGCCGGCGATATCGCCGGCAGGCTGAATTATGTGGCCGCAAGGGAAGGCCTTACTCTGTCGGACGAAGCCTCCGGGTTGCTGGCGCGTCTGTCGGACGGCGCTATGCGCGACGCGCTGTCGCTGCTTGACCAATGCGTGGCGGCGTCGCCCGGCGGCGTGGAGCTTAACGATGTATTCCAGGCGCTGGGACTGGCGGGCGAGGACGAGATCAGACGATGGGCGGACAGCATTGCGAGCGGCGACGCGGAGCGCGCACTGGCGCTGTTTGACGGGCATATACAAAACGGCAGGGACGCGGCGTCGCTGTTCGGCGAGCTGTCGCAGATAATCCGCGACGTGTTGTCCGACAAGATAATAAACGGCGTCGGCGCGTCCGCGGACGCCCTCGGCGCCCTTGACGCGGGCAGGCTTCTGGAGCTGCTGACCGAGGCGCAGGACGGGCTGTCGCGCCTGTCGCGCGCCGCGGCGCCGCGCATCGAGGCCGAGCTGTGCGTCCTGCGCATGTGCCTGACCGAAGGGGGGCTTGCGGCCCGTCTGGAAGCCCGCGTCGCGAGGCTGGAGGACATAGTGTCGGGCGGCGCGGCGGCGAAACCCGCCGCACCATCGGGTGACGCGTCTAAAAAGGCCGCACACGGCCCGGATGACGCGCGCGCCCGGACTCAAACGGCCGCGAGACAGCCGGATAAAGACGGAGAAAGCTTATCCGACGCGCCGGCATCCGAAACGGTATCGGACGGCGCTTGGGAGTCCGTGCGCCGGCGCGTGGCGGCGGAGCTGCCACATTCGCTGGGGACGTTTCTGATGCTCGACGGCGTTACACTATGTAAGACAGAGGGATTTTGGCAGCTCGTCGTGCCCGACGAGCTGACGTACGGCCGTTTATCGGCCAAAGAAGTTACCGACAGACTGTCCGCGGCCGCGCAAGAGACGACGGGGCATCCGGTGACTGTGCGCGTGGTGCTTAAAGAGCCGGGCGACTGCCGGGAGAGACCGCAGCTGAAGAATCTGTTGAATCAGTTCACGGAGTAAATTTTAACCGCGCGGGGTTTTGCGGTTTTACGCGAAGCTTCGCGGCGCTTTTCAAAAATCGTGACTTACGGGAGGATGTGTTTCTATGGCGAAGCGAGGGGGCCCGCGCGGCGGCGGTATGCCGGGTATGGGCGGCGGTATGAATGCCGGAATGATGAAGCAGGTTCAAAAGATGCAGCAGGACATGCTGCGCGCGCAGGAAGATATCGAGGCGCGCGACTACACCGGCAGCTCGGGCGGCGGCGCGGTCACCGCGAAGGTGTCCGGCAAGCGCGAGCTGCTGTCGCTCACGCTCAGCCCGGACGCTGTGGATCCCGACGACGTTGAGATGCTTCAAGACCTGATAGTTACGGCGGTCAACGCCGCCCTGCGTGAGGCGGAAAGTACAATGTCGCGCGAGATGGGCAAATTTACCGGCGGGCTGAATTTAGGCTTCTGATGAGTATGAAGCTTTATCCGCCGGCCATAAGCAATTTAATAAATCAGCTTGCGCGGCTGCCGGGCATTGGTAAAAAAACGGCGGCGCGTCTGGCGTTTTATATACTCGGCTTGCCGGCGGGCGAGGCCGAGGCTTTGGCGCAGTCCATCCTTGACGCGCGTGAGTCCACATGCTTCTGCGAGCGGTGTCAAAATCTTACAGACCAGCCCATGTGCGGCATATGCCGCGACGCGGCGCGCGACGTCTCCGTTGTGTGCGTTGTGGCCGAGCCGCGTGATGTGGCGGCCATTGAGCGGACGCGGGAGTACAAGGGCGCGTTCCATGTGCTGCACGGGGTGCTGTCGCCCATAAACGGCGTGGGGCCGGACGACTTGCGTATCCGCGAGCTGCTGTCGCGCTTGGAGGGCGGTACGGTGACAGAGGTTATCATGGCCACCAACCCCGACACCGAGGGCGACGCGACCGCGCTCTATCTGGCGCGGCTGCTGCGGCCTATGGGTGTTAAGGTGACTCGTTTGGCCTATGGAATACCGATGGGCGGCCATCTTGAGTATGCCGACGAGCTGACGCTTGCCCACGCGCTGACGGGCCGCCGCGAGATATGAAGCCGTCAACGAGAGTCAATATTTGAATATTTTTATGCAAAGTAAACAATATGGCGCGGCAAACCGCGTTTTTTGTTGTTCATAATTTCTTTTCCTTTATTTAATAAAGCTGTAACAGAATGGTAACATATGCGGTATATACTGGTTTCATAAGCGGTGCGGCGGAGCGATACCGGGAAGCCGGCCGCCGGAAGCGGCGTCTGCCGGGGAGGAGGAAGGCTCGACAAAAGAGGGTTTATGGGAAAAACGGCAAAATCGGTTCTGAATTGACAATGGGAATCGGTGGTGATGCCAGACACTTTATCGACGCGATGCCGGAGTTACATTGCCGGTGTTTACAAAGCTCAAGGGAGTATATCCCTTGGGCTTTGACCATTGCGCGCAATAAGCCCGCCGCGCCTCGCACACATAACGTGTTGGTGTGCGGGGCGGGCAGGTCGAGGTTGACATTCAGCGGGATTATGATATAATACATAAGCGGCAATATGGAGAAGTACTCAAGTGGCCGAAGAGGCGCCCCTGCTAAGGGCGTAGGCGTGTTAAAGCGCGCGGGGGTTCAAATCCCCCCTTCTCCGCCA
>WRLW01000216.1 GCA_009777435.1 Oscillospiraceae bacterium
TAGTTGTCGATGGCGGAGAGGGCGGGATTCGAACCCGCGTGAGGTTTCCCTCAAACTGATTTCGAGTCAGCCCCGTTATGACCACTTCGATACCTCTCCGTATTGCGCGCGCAGGCGGCGGCACTCGTATTATAGCATATCCGGCGCGATAATGCAATATCCCGCCGCCATGCCGGACAGCGTTTTATAACAGCAAGTCAAGCAGCATACCGCGGATCTCGTCGATGGCGTTCATAACCGCGAGATTATCGGCCTGCCCGGCCAGCATCTCCTTGGTAAGCTCCTCAAGGCGTTTGTTGATGCGCTTGATAATGGCGTACATCCTGTGGCGGCCGCGAGCGTCCAGCGTGGACTGCTTTTTGAACTCAAACGTGAAGCGGACGGCCTCGTTCATATACTCAATTACCATTTCGCGGTACTTTTTCAGCTCCAGCATGTCGCAGCGCCGCGCGACGACGGCGCCCTGCTTGGCTATGGCCTCGTTCATCGAGTTCAGCTTTTCAAAGGCGTTTGACTGATCTATGCCGGCCATATGACCCCTGAAATTCTGCTGGCGGCCGCCGCCCTCGCGCCTTTCGACGCCCGGCAGCGTCTGCATCGGCCTGTTGAGCGCCGAAAGATCCGATACCTTCATTCTACAGCCGCCTCCCGCCGCACGTCACAGGGGCGCACATCGTGCGCCCATCGAAAGCAATAGGGTCTATTTCGTCTTATTGATATACAGGCCGCCGATGCGGTTGACGCCCGTAGTCTCATAGCCGCCGTAAGTCTTGCGGCCCTCGTTGACCTTGCGGAGCTGCGAACGCAATTCCTCCATGCGGTTCAGCGCGGCCTGCTCATTGCGCGCGTCGTTTGCCTGAATGTTCTCAAGTATGCCGTTTATCTCGCCGATCATGGCGACGCACTCGCCGTCGCCAAGCAGCGCCTCACGCGAGGGCAAATCGGCCTGGATGGCGTCTAACTCGTCGATAAGATTCTGACGCTTGCTTATACATGTAAGAAGCGCGTCGGTATCCTCGGCTTCGATGACGGCCGCCTGACGCTCGGTTATATCCAATATCTGATTAAGAAGCTCGCGCTTGCGTCCAAGCTGTACCTTAAACTCATTCATTGGGCGCAAGCCCTCTCTGCGACACAGCCTGCTGGCGGTTTATGCGCACGGCCTGCTGCCATGTGTCGCGCAGCTCCGACATCATCTGTATGGGCGTATCCAGCATGGACGCATCCTTCTTCAGGTTGGACTGGACGATATTGTGCAATATAAAATCATACAGCTTATAGAGGTTATCCGACATCTCATAGGCCGGGTTCAGCGTGGCCATCAGCTCGGTGATGATCTTCTGCGCCCGTATGGAGGCGTTGCTGGATTTTTCAATCTCATGCTCCTCCATGAACATCTTCGACTGCTTTAGAAATTTGACGCAGCCGTCATAGAGCATGAGGGTCAGTTCACCCGGACTGGCCGTCATCGCGCTTTGCTGCTGATAAACATTGTATTGCGCCGCCGGATTTTTCATAGCGTACATATACTCTCCTCCAAACGGGAGCATTATACAAATGCTGACGTTTACATATATAATACCGAGAGAAACGCCAAACACCGCGGCGGCTTCACAGAATGACCGTCAATGCCGCCGCAATGCCTGTAAAAGCAATGGTATCAGCCAAAATACGCGGATATTTGGCCGGATTGCGACTGCATCGACGCGAGAGATTTTTCAAAGGCCGCGTATTTCAGATACAGGCGCTCCTGCATAATATAGAGCTTATCCTCCTGCTCGTTGATGCGCTTGACGTAATCGTTAACATTATCCCTGAGGTTCTGGATATCATACGTTCTGGTATCGGCGGTATACTTGTCGATCGCGGCGCCGACGCGGTGCAGAACGCCTCCGGTGTCGCGCTCGGAGGGATTGGCCGCCCTGGCCATTATATTATACACCTTGTCGGGGTCGCTTTCAAGCGCCGCCCTGAGTTTATCCTCATTTATTTCCAGCTTGGCGACCGAACCGGGCGTATATGTTCCGAAGCTGATGCCGATATCGCGCAGGCCGCTGTCGGCAAGCTCCTTTTGCAGAGACCTGAGCAAGGTGTCGAGCTTATTGTCGCGGTAGAACATGCCCTCTTTGGCTTTTTTCTCCCAGTCCTCGATCTCTTTCTCGGACATGGATTCCTTCATCATGTCGGTCAGGGGCGAGTATTTGCCGTCTTTTTTCTGACGGAGATCCGAACCGATCTTGGTCAGCATTTCATTCAGAGAATCCACAAACGACTTTACCAAATCAAAGGACTTGGACGTGTCGCGCTCAATGGTGAACTCAAAATCGGATGTGACGCCGTTGAGCGTGAAGCTCATGCCGTCTACCGTAAACGAGTTGCTCGCGTTTTGATACTTGTACCCGTTGATATACACAACGGCGTTTTGCCCCTCCTGCGGGTCAAACACGCTTGTAGCCTCAGCGTCGGAGGAGCCGGCCAGCCCCAGAAAGGCGAAGAAGTCGCTCTCGTCCTCAACAACATTCAGTCTGCTGCTCGAGCCGGTAGCCGTAGATTCGAGCGTGAACCTGTTGGAGAGCTGCGTATAGGAGAGCTTCACGCCGGCCTTTGAGCTGTTGATGGTATTCAGAACGTCGGAAAGCCTGTCGGTCTCCTTGAATTGGAAATCGACGCCGTTTATGGAGAATTTGAAGCCCATAACGGCTTCGCCCTCGTCGTCGTACATGTATTCGTCGTTGCGGTCGGTCAGGTGGACGGTGTTGATATCGCCGAAGTCCGACGTCGCGCGGGCGTCGCTGTCAATCAGCGTCCTCAGCGTGGCGTTGAGACTGCCGAGCGTATTGCCTTCGCTCGCGAAGCGGCCGCCGACGGCCTTTGCCCCCGTGGCCATTTGCTCAACCGATATCTTGTAAAGACCGGCTTTCGCGCCCGCGCCCGCCGAAACGGAGACGGAGTTGCTCGAGCCTTTGACCGTAAATGTATTGTAAGCGTCGGCCTTCATAAGGCTCTTGGAACCTAAGATGCTTATGAAGTCGTCCTTAAATGTGCGGAGCATATTGTTGTTTTCGGTGATGGCGGCGGACTTCCATTCAGCCATGGTCTTTTTTCTGAACAGAACGTCGATTTTATACTGCTGGGACATGGTCATCGCTCTGACCATAGCCTCGGTATCCATGCCGGACGACATGCCGGACACGCGGTTTACCATAGGAGTGTATGCCATAATAGATTCCTTCCTTTCCAAAAACGCCGAGTTCC
>WRLW01000217.1 GCA_009777435.1 Oscillospiraceae bacterium
ACGGGCGCGGCGCGGGTAAGCTCCCCACGGCGTCGGCTGTTGTGGCCGACGTGATAGACGCGGTAAAGCATATCAAGTCGCGCAAGTATTTTGAGTGGCTGCCGCCGCGTTCCGGCTATGTGGCGCCGCCCGGAGCCATTGACGACACTTGGTACGAGCGCGGTGTGGGCATCGTATCTGAAAAACCGGCAGATACGCGCGGATTCAGGGTATTCCCCGGTTAATAATATATTTGAGGGATGGAAAGATGTCATTGACCGTTCAAAAATATGGCGGCTCGTCGGTAGACAACGCCGAGCGCGTGCGCAATGTCGCTAAGCGTATAACCGATGCGTATAAGGCGGGCGGCGAAGTGGTGGCCGTGCTTTCCGCGCAGGGCGATACCACGGACGAGCTGATCGAAAAGGCGTTTGAAATCAATCCGAGGGCGTCGAAGCGCGAGATGGATATGCTGCTCGCCAACGGTGAGCAGATATCAATTTCACTGTGCGCGATGGCCATCGAGGCGCTTGGATATCCGGTGGTAAGCCTGACCGGCTGGCAAATCGGTATGCACACGGACTCGGAATACGGCAGCGCGCGCATCAAGCGTATTGACGGCTCGCGTATACGCGCGGAGCTTGATCGCAAGAACATTGTGCTTGTGGCCGGGTTTCAGGGTATCAACAAGTACGACGACGTTACGACGCTGGGACGCGGCGGGTCGGATACCACCGCCGTGGCGGTGGCCACGGCGCTTAAGGCGGATACCTGCCAGATATATACCGACGTTAACGGCGTTTACACGGCGGATCCGCGCATCGTAAAAGGCGCCCGTAAGCTTGACGAGATAACGTATGATGAAATGCTGGAGCTGGCGACGCTGGGCGCACAAGTGCTTCATAACCGCTCGGTCGAAATGGCCAAACGGTATCATGTACCGCTGGAGGTTTTGAGCAGTCTCGAATCTTGCCCCGGCACAAAGGTTAAGGAGGTCGTTAATATGGAAGCTATGCAAGTCAGCGGCGTTGCCCGCGATAATAATGTGGCGCGTATATCGCTCACGAATCTGCCCGACGTACCCGGTATGGCGTTTAAGCTGTTTTCCCTGCTCAGCCAGCAGAAGATAAATGTGGATATCATACTGCAATCCATCGGGCGCGGCAACAACAAGGATATCAGCTTCACGGTGGCGCAGACAGCCGCGCGGCAGGCGCGCGACGTACTGGAGGAGCATAAGGATAATCTGGGCTATGAGGAACTGATCATCAGGGAGGACGTTTCAAAGGTGTCCATAGTCGGCTCCGGTATGGTCAATAATCCGGGCGTGGCCGCGTCGATGTTTGAGGCGCTGTACCGCGCCGGCGTTAATATACAGATGATCTCCACCAGCGAGATAAAGGTGTCGGTGCTAATAGACCGCGCCCAGTCGGATAAAGCCGTTCAAGCCGTCCACGAGCAGTTCTTCGGCGGCTGAGTAATGTTGTAAAGTCTGAATGCGTCCCAATTTGGGACGCGTTTATTACCCCTTGATTAGTTTGGGAAATAATGCTATAGTATAGCCCATAATATAAATAAGGGGGCTGTAACCATGAAAAAACATTTCACGAAACCAATCGCGTATCTGATAGCCGTATCCATATTAACGGCAGCCGTACCATACCTGCCGCCCGCGCGTGCGACCGCCGAGCCGATGGAAATAAAAACAAACAATATCGCGGCAAGCTTATATCACTCGCTGGTAATAAAGAAAGACGGCTCGCTATGGGCATGGGGCGGCAATGAATGCGGCCAGATAGGCAACGGCGCTAACGGAACCAATCCCGATAACATTGGCAGCCTCAGGGAACAAATCGTAACCACCCCATATAAGGTGATGGACGACGCCGTATATGTGAGCGCCAGCGTTTTCCACAGCGCCGCCATCAAGAGCGACGGTTCCCTATGGCTGTGGGGAAGCAACGAATTCGGCCAAATAGGCGACGGCAGCAGACCGGCGGCCGGCAATATAGTGAACGAACCTTTTAAGGTAATGGATGATGTAGTCCAGGTATCGACGGCGCGCTCATATACACTGGCGCTGAAAAACGACGGCACCATGTGGATGTGCGGCAGCGGCTCCGTTAACTGGGGAAGCGGCGGCCCCGCGAGATACATTGAGCCGGAAATGATCGGTGAAAACATCATAGCAATAGCCGCGGGACAGGATAACGTTTATTACATAAAGGAAGACAATACGCTATGGGGCTTTGGCGGCAACCAATACGGCACGCTCGGCTATAAGGCAGATACACGCAGGGCAATGAGCGACCCTGTAAAAATAATGGACAGCATAGCAGACATCAAATCCGGTAGATTTCATGCGGCAGCGCTTGATAAAAACGGAGACGTCTGGGCATGGGGAGACAATCGCGACGGCGCGGCAGGCCCCGGCCCAGACCGCATGGCCGAACCTAATAAGGTGATCGGCGGCGCTAAGGCCATAGGGATATCAGATTATGGACAAAGCTTCGCGATAAAGGAGGACGGCGCCCTTTGGTGCTGGGGAAACGGAGCCTACAGCAATTCAGGGTCTGTACCTAAGTCGTTCAAGGAGACGCCCAAGCAAATCATGACGGATGTCATTGATGCAAGCGGCCGCACATTATTATGTCAAGACGGAAGCCTTTGGGTGTGGGGAGGCAATTATTATAAGCGTTTGTTTAATAGTGACCGCGTTAACTTCTTTGAAGGAGAGCATGTAAAGCTAATGACCGGCGTAACAGCCGCCCCGGAAGCCGCGTCAAGCGCAAACCACGCCGGCAAGCCAAGCCTGTGGGCCGTAGAGCGCGTTGATATATCTATAGCTGCAGGGATTGTCCCTTCCGAACTGCAAAACAACTATGAAAAACCGATAACACGGCTGGAGTTCGCCAAGCTGGCCGCGAGGATGATAGAGGAGTATACGGGTATGGGCTTGCAGGTATACGTCTGGGATACCCAGGATAAGCTGCGGAAGCGTGGCGAAGCCCAGATGCCTGACGTGGAGTTCACGGATACCGACGATGAGGCGGTGGCGCTGCTGGCACAGCTCGGTTTAGTGGGCGGCGTAAACGCAGAGAAAACACTATACGATCCAAACGGCACATTTACGCGTGAGCAGGCGGCCACGCTATTATCGAATATCGGCCGTTATCTCGGCCTGAAAGACAAAAGCACCGACATCACCTTCAGCGACGCATCCCAATTCAGCACATACAGCGTTACCGGC